>CAYWLI010000001.1:0-67633 GCA_964459135.1 uncultured Thermodesulfobacteriota bacterium
CCTTGAGACCGCTGGAAGAGGTGATGCGAATGGATTGTTCCTTGCCGGTACCCAGGTCTTTAGCCGTCACGTGCACAATACCGTTGGCATCGATGTCAAAGGTGACCTCGATCTGGGGTACCCCCCGTGGGGCCGGAGGTATGCCGATCAGCTCGAACTGCCCCAAGGTCTTATTGCCCGCCGCCATCTCCCGCTCCCCCTGCAGGACGTGAATGGTCACAGCCGTCTGGTTGTCAGCAGCAGTGGAAAATATCTGACTCTTGCGGGTCGGGATGGTGGTGTTGCGCTCGATGAGCCTCGTGAAGACCCCTCCGAGGGTCTCTATTCCCAAAGAAAGAGGGGTGACGTCAAGCAGCAGCACGTCCTTGACCTCTCCCTTGAGGACCCCGGCCTGGATGGCGGCCCCGACACCCACCACCTCGTCGGGGTTGACCCCCTTGCCCGGTTCTTTACCGAAGATTTCTTTCACCTTCTCCTGAACCCGAGGCATCCGCGTCATCCCCCCCACCAGGATCACCTCATTGATTGCACTTGCGGAGAGCCCGGCATCTGACATGGCCTGCCGACAGGGATCCTCCACCATATCAATAAGGTCGGCCACCAGGGCCTCCAACTTTGCCCGGTTGAGCTTCATGGTGAGGTGTTTGGGGCCGGAGGCATCGGCGGTGACAAAGGGGAGGTTGATCTCCGTCTCCGTGGAGGAGGATAGTTCGATCTTGGCCTTCTCAGCCGCCTCCTTGAGCCGCTGCAGGGCCATTCGATCTTTTCGCAGATCGATCCCCTGCTCTTTGTGAAACTCATCGGCGATATGCTCGATGATCCGCTGATCGAAATCCTCCCCCCCGAGGTGGGTGTTGCCGTTGGTGGACTTGACCTCGAAGACCCCATCACCCAACTCCAGGATAGAGATGTCAAAGGTCCCGCCGCCTAGGTCGAAGACGGCGATCTTGGCCTCGTGCTTTTTGTCAAGCCCGTAGGCGAGGGCGGCAGCCGTTGGCTCGTTGATGATCCGCAGGACTTCGAGCCCGGCAACCTTCCCCGCATCTTTGGTGGCCTGGCGCTGGCTGTCGTTAAAATAGGCCGGGACGGTGATGACCGCCTCGGTCACCTTTTCTCCCAGGTAGTCCTCGGCTGTCTGCTTCATCTTCTGCAGGACCATGGCCGAGATCTCCTGGGTGCTGTAATCCTTGCCCTGGGCCTGGACCCAGGCGTCGCCGTTGCTCGCCTCCACGATCTTATAAGAACAGATCCTAACGTCCTGCTGCACCTCTGAGTCCGAAAAACGCCTGCCGATAAGCCGCTTGACGGCGTAGACGGTGTTCTCGGGGTTCGTGATGGCCTGGCGGCGCGCAATCTGCCCGACCAGCCGTTCACCCTTGTCGGTAAAGGCCACCACCGAGGGGGTAATTCTGCTCCCCTCTGAATTAACGAGGACCTTTGGCTCCCCCCCTTCCATCACCGCTACCACCGAGTTGGTTGTTCCGAGATCGATTCCTACTACCCGCGCCATACGTTATGCCTCCTCATTCCTTTTCAGATTCTGCATTCTCTTGAGACTTGGCCACCGCTACCTTGGCCGGACGCACGAGCCGCTCATTGAGGAAATACCCCTTTTGTAACTCCGCGACCACATGCCCGGGGTTATAGTCATCGGTAGGCTGTTCCATGACCGCCTCGTGTTTGGTGGGATCAAAGGGCTCTCCTTCAGCAGCGATAGGGGTGACTCCAAACCGCTGGAGTATCCCGAGAAACTGCTGCAGGGTCATTGTTACGCCGTCCGCAATTCCCTCCTGCGCCCCTTCCGATGAGGTATGCTCCAAGGCCCGCTCGAGGTTGTCTATCACAGGGAGCAATTCCTTGATCAGCTCTTCATTGCCGTAGCGGATCAGATCGGCCTTCTCCTTGGAAACCCGCTTCTTGTAGTTTTCAAGGTCGGCAGAAACCCGCAGGAAACGGTCATAGTTTTCCGCAGCCTCCTCCTGGGCCTTTTGCAATGCGGCCTCCAGGTCCGATGTCCCCGCTTTACCGCCGTGTTTCTTCTTTTCCTTTCTTTCTTCTGGCCTTTCTTCGTGCGGGTGTTCAGCAGGCACGTGTTCCTGCTCTTTTTTCCCATCCATCATCGATAGCACCCCTTTACGTCTTTAAAGTGTTACGAAGTCCTCCAATCCATACATGCTATGATGAATATAGCAGGCTTCGGCCGCGCTCCATCAAAGTCCTCATGACTGAACACTGCTTTCGTCCATGAGCTATATGCCACGGTACGTGCGAATCGAGGCACTAGGGATTGCCCAACTCAGAGCCCAAGATATCCGTGAGAAGTTTGGCGGTATAGTCCACCACCGGAATCACCCGGGCGTAGTCCATGCGCATGGGGCCGATGACCCCCAGGATGCCCAGAAAACGGCCGGCGTGGCCATAGGGAGAGGTAATGAGGCTGCACCCCTCGATTCCCGCTACCCCACACTCCGAGCCGAAGAGGACTTGAGTCCCTTCGACCTTTATGCTGCGGTCCAAGATCTTGACCAGGAGGCTCTTCTCCTCAAAGGCCTTAAAGAGTTCTTTCATTCGCTCCACATCCGCGAATGCCGGTTCATCGAGGATGTTCGTTTGTCCCTCAATGTACAGGTCTCGTTCCTCCCCCCCCTCCAGGGCTTCCTCCCCGAGCTGCAAGGCCTTCTGCAACAATTCGTCGTAGGTCATCTTCTCCTGCCGCATCTCCTCCACAATGCGCTCCCGCACCTCCCGGAGGGAAAGGTCAGTCAACACCTCGTTGAGATAGCGGGTGATCTTTTCCAACTCATCCTGGCTGAGATCCTCCTCCATCTCCACTACCCGATTCTGGACGAGACCCGAGGAAGCCACAAAAATGACAAGAACTTGGTTGCTTTTAATCCTGATAAACTCGATACGCTTAAAGACGGTCTCTTGCAGGGGAGGAGCCATCACAATACCCGTATAGTGGGAAAAAGAGGAGAGGATGCGGCACGCTCCCCGCATGAGGTGCGACATGTCCGCACCACAGGCTTCATATATATTTTTGATCTCCTCCTGTTCCATGAGGGAGAGAGATTGCCGATCGAGGAGTGTATCGATGAAGATGCGAAGCCCCTTCTCCGTGGGGACCCGTCCTGCCGAGGTATGGGGTTGATAGAGCAGGCCCATCTCTTCCAGATCGGCCATTACGTTTCGGATGGTGGCGGGGCTCAAGTTGAGATCGGACTCCTTGGCCACCGTGCGCGAACCCACGGGCTCACCGGTATTGATATAATCCTTGACGATAATCTTAAGGATGCTCTTATCCCTTTGGGTGATAGGAAGCATTTTAGTAGACATTAAATGTATATATTGTTACAAAAATTGCTTTACAGCTTTTTTAAAATAGTAATCTCCCCCCCCTTTGTCAAGACAAGTACATTGAAAGCGTGAGGTTACAATGTGATTCGTCTGCGTTGCTTGGAATAAGAAGGAGGGTGTGTGCCCCAGATTGTTCCCTCGAACGTAATTGTGAGGTCACTACTCTCGTTACTTATCCCCTTTTACGAGAACCACCAGGAGCGTTGCGATAAGCATAGCTCCTGCTCCCAACGAAAAGGCCGTAAAATAATTACCAAAGGCATCAAAGGTGAACCCCCCAATAGCTGGACCGCTGGCTGCTCCGAGGGACCACCCTGCTGACATTACTCCCATGATTGCCCCGATGCTCCGCATGCCAAAAACATCACCAATAAGTACGGTTACTATTGTACTGAGACCTCCCCATGAGGTACCAAAAACAATGGCAAAGACATAGAACATCCATAACTCCCGTGACCAGATAAGCCAGAGGAGCATCCCAACCTGAAGTAAGGCACACACCACCGCCGGTGCCTTTCTGCCGGTCGCATCTGAAAGTTTCCCTATACCTATCCGCCCCGCTATGGTAGCGCCGCCGATCAGACTCACGATAATGGCTGCGTCCATCGCTGAAATGCCTATATCAACAGCGCACGGAACGAGATGAACCATAATTAAGTGTACATTGAGAGATAGGAGCAGCCAAACCAAACACAAAAACCAAAAGTTGCTCGTTCTCAATGCCCGGGACAGTGAAAGGCCCGTGGGTCGAGTACTGTGATTTTTCTGGTGCAGCCTTTTATAGGCTGCTTCTGATTTTATTCCGTTTGGTAACAAACCCTTCTCACCGGGATCCTTCCTTAAGAGCAAAGCCATGGAAGCCATAATAAACCATGCGATGAGCCCTATTATGACAAATGCCGCGCGCCACTCAAACTGAACAATAAGGTAGGTTGCAAAGGGCGCCATCACTATTGCTCCCAACCCTCCTCCCGAGGTAGTAACGCCAAGGATAAAACCTCGTTTTTGCTCAAACCATCGAGAGGTTGTTGAGTTGACAACGGTAAATGTTGCCCCTGTTCCTAGCGGCAGAATCAAACCATAACTGATGAATAATTGCCAAGCGGCAGTGGTCTGACTGACGAGTATAAGGCTGACCCCAGTGAACAAACCCATAAGGAAGACAAGGAGCCTCGGACCATATCTATCTAATACCCAGCCGCCTAAAATAGCAAAAACACAACACAGCAGCATAGACACTGAAAAAATACCAGAGGTTGCTCCCCGCGTCAGGGCGAACTCATTTTCAATGGATGTAACAAACACTCCAAAGGAATAGCGTATGCCGAGGGCTACGACGGATATGATGAGGCCAGCAGCTGCTATCCACCATCCATAGAATATCTTCTCTCTAAAAAGTGAGTAAATTGTTTTTTCCCTCCAGCTGCGCCAGCACTGGTATGACTCTCAATGAATCACTTCTCACACAGAGAGCATATAGTACCACAGCACTTATTCCCGGACAATAAGAGGGATCAAATCCTTTTCTTCGTGGGGAAAAAAAGAGTTTAGATAATAGGTGATAATATCCTTGTTAATAAAAAGGGCTACTTGGCTTTACTCAGCATCTGTGTTCTCAATTCTCTCTTCAGGATCTTGCCGGCAGGGGATTTTGGCAGCTCACTCACCGCGTGGAACTCCTTGGGGACCTTAAAAGGTGCGAGGCGCGTTTTCAGGAATGCCTTCAGTTCGTCCTTATCAATGGTCTCACCCGGCTGGGGGATAATGTAGGCTGTTACCCGTTCCCCCCACTCCGGATCCGGGAGACCGATCACCGCACATTCTTGCACTTCAGGCCTGGTGTAAAGGACCTCTTCCACCTCCCGAGGGTAGACGTTTTCACCGCCGGTGATGATCATGTCTTTGACCCGGTCGACGATGTACAGGTAGCCGTTTTCGTCAAAGACGCCGATGTCGCCGGAGCGGAACCAGTCGTTTTCCCAGAAGGCTTCTTTGGTTCCCTCGGGATTATTCAGGTATCCCTTCATGATGTTCCTGCCACGAATACAGATCTCCCCCTCTTTGCCTTGCGCAAGAAGCTGGCCTTGCTCATCCCTAATCTGCACCTCCACACCGGGCACCGTGGTTCCTATGGACCCGATGACATGGCGATAATAGTGATTATACGTCACCGCAGAGGCGGATTCCGTCAGGCCGTAGCCTTCATAAATGGTAAGCCCAGTCCGATCTTTCCACTGTCGAACAACCGCTGCGGCCATACTGGCCGCAGCG
Organism: uncultured Thermodesulfobacteriota bacterium; assembly: GCA_964459135.1. GTDB lineage: Bacteria > Desulfobacterota > B13-G15 > B13-G15 > RBG-16-54-18 > CAYWLI01. The sequence continues at coordinate 5,629 of CAYWLI010000001.1, forward strand.
GAGAAGGAATAACGAACAGCCCCCATCTTCTCCTTGAGCCCCTCAACCCCCAGAAGGCGGACATACACCGTGGGAACCGCAAAGAGCTTGGTTACTCGGCCGGCTGCAAGGATAGAGAGGACTCGATCCAGGTCAAAGGCAGGCAATATCTCCAGGCAACCGCCGCTCAGGATGGTCGCATTCATGATGTGCATCTGGCCAAATACATGGTTAAAGGGGAGAAAGCACAGAGCCCGGTCGGCCTCGGTCGAGCGTTCACTGAAGGCCACATTGTGAGCTGAGGTGTTGATGTTCTCATGGGTGAGCATTACCCCCTTGGGTATACCCGTGGTGCCTCCGGTGTAGAGGATGGCCGCCGTGTCGGACCGACCCCTTTCAACAGCCTTAAACGAAGGTGAGCCCTTATCCATGAGCTGCTGGAGGTCCAGGTCACCGCTCGGACTGATTATTTTCTCCAAGCCGCCCGATCCTTTGAAACGTGCCAGGTCGTCTAACCTCTCATCCTCAGTAAAAATAATCCTCGGTTGTGAGTGATTTACCAGGAGGACCAGTTCGTCCCTGCTGAGCATGCTCGACAGGGCAACAACTACTGCACCAACCTTGAGAACGCCGAAGTAGAAGATCAGCCAATCGCCTGAATTGGGGGCGCACAGCGCTACGTGGTCACCAGGCTTTACACCCAGCCCCATGAGGGCCGTGGCCACCCTATTGGCCTTTTCATTGAGCTGCGCATAACTCGTCTCAGAGGACCCTTCGCTCGCCGCTGGCCGCTGGGGGAAGAAAAAAGCAGACCACTCTAAATTTGTCGCCAGGTTCATACGTCAGCTCCTTGATATCGGCACGGCCTTGCTTTACTGTGGCGGGGCAATGCCCAACTTAATAAGGAGCTGCTTGACAAATTCCATTCCGTCCTCTTTGTACGCAGGAAGGACCCATGGCATGTCCTGCAGGGTTTGTAGCAGGTCAGGCAACAGATCAAAGGGGATAGCTACAAATTGTCGACCTTCGGGAAAGAGTTTCCTTCGCTTCATACCATGGCCAAGACCGGTGACGGCATAATTCAGTTCCCCGGTGAGATAGGGATACGTTAAAATCCATGCGCATCCTATCGCGGGTGAGTACTTGCTCACCCACATCTTCCCCGTCCTATAGCTCATAGCCCTCAGCAAAATTTCCGTCTGGCTGGTCTCGGCAAGGATGATCAAGACATCCGGATCGAAGGTGAGCTTGTCCAACGGGGAAAAGGCAATATAGTTAACTACGTCTTTCCCTATCTTTGGGATATAGTGGTACAATCTACCGGCGGAACGCGGCTCCGCGAAGATCTTGAGCCCGGCCCCAAATGCGCCACTGATAAAAGGCCCTGGGGCATCTGCCTGCCCTAATACATACAGGCCAGCCTCACAGGTATGGTTTTTTGCGTCGGCAAAAAAGGCATTCCCTTCCTGCGCCCTCTTGAGCATTTCGCAGAGGGCCAACTTTTCATCAAGCCGCTCAACCATATCCGGCCGTTGGGCCACGAATTTCACGCCTATCGGCGGTACGTCAAATGCAAACTTGTCTAAAATAGCTAATGCTTCTTGAGTGAGAATCATCTGATACAAATCCTTTCCAGTTTATCCAACTGTTAGAGAGTTTAAAAATTATAATATGATAAAACTTTCTTTTTGTTTTTATGAGGGCATCCAGGGGCTCTATTGAATAATAGAGCCCCTGGAATAACACTGGGTCGTGCCTACTTTTTTGTATAGATGTGGCGCAATGGGTAGAGACCCACTTGGACTACCTTACCCTTCTGCACCTGGTCGACACGCACCTCATCAACACCCTCTACATCGCCCGGAGCATAGGTTATCGGTGTGCTGCTGACCTCACCGGTTTCCATGTCTTTGATCTTGAAAAAGCCCTGTTCCAGCACGTCTTTCCGCGTGAGCTTTTCAAAAGGCACCTTTTTCATGGCCAGCCGTAACGCCTCAACCTGGATCATGCCCTCCAGGAAACCACCTTCATACATGATATTGCCATTATATTTGCCGGGGTGAGCCATCTCCTGTATGTCGTGGCAAAATTTTACCCCCTTGACGGAGAGGTCATCCATGGGAGGGAAGCTACCGGCGCAGACATACCCGTCACCCATCTCACCCAAGGCCGGAGCAAGTAAAGCAGCGTGACCTGGCGAGGCGGTGCCGAAGACCATCTTATAGTCCAGATGGGGGCCCATCCCCAGCCTGACCATCTCCTTTACCGTGGGTTGTGCGCCGGCGTTGATCATGACGCCCAGGGCAAGATCAACGCCCTTTTGCTTGAGCCAGGTAAGCTGGGTGGTCGGCGGCGAGGTACACACCAGAGGCACATACTGGGTACCCACAAACTCATAGCCGATCTTCTCGAGATACGCCTTCATCTCAGGGATCTCGATCGACCTGCCCATGGCGTTGTCGGCGGTCAGGTAGGCAACTCGTGGTTTCCTCTTTTCCTTCCAGTTCTCTTTGAACCAGTCGGCGATGGCCGCACAGGCATCAGTATAAATAGGGTAATAGGTAAAGCAGCTTTGAGGCGGCGACAAGTAGTACGCGCCGGTGGCCATGCTCGTGCCCCCCATGTGATCCTCCCACATCCTATCCTTGAGTGCCAGCGCTATGGGCGACCCCGATATCCTGGCGACCAGCATTCCCTTGGCCTTGAGCTCCTCATAGATGGGCATCGCCTTGGACGGTTTGAGCTCATCATCCCGCCACATCACCTCCAGAGTTACATCGGCGGGCCATTTTTCTTTTCGCCACGGCGCCATTTTTTTGGTCTCATTGACATAGTTGGCATAGTCCTGAATGGCCATCAGCACTGCCGCTGAATCCTCGGCAAAGGGCCCGGTGAGCGATTGGGTGCCACCGATATAGAGTACTTTTTCGGCATGGGCGCTCACAGGTAATAACGATGCTGCTGCTATTACCATAATCGCGCCAACTGCCAACATCCATCTCATTTTAGCCATGTTCTTCCTCCTTTTTAATTTAAATACACGAATTAGTTTACACCCTCAACAAACCCCGTTTAAACTGTCGTACGTTGCACCTCCTTTCCCTGTTTTTTTTGGTTTTAAACAACTAACTATATACTACCTATGGGGTGTTCAATAAAAGTGTTTCTCACCCCCGTTCACTCTGATCCTTGATGAGAAAAGGGCCAAAGCCTGAAGTAGGCCTTGATCATCTCCCAGCGGTGATACAGCCCCCGGGGCTCGAAGATGAGAAATATGATGATTACCAAACCGTGTGACATGAGGGCCAGCGAGGCGGCTGCCTGGGGAGCGACGGCCGCGGATAGAACGGGTCCCGCCATCGTAACCAGCTCATCCAGCAGCCTGAGGGCAACGGCGCCAAAGATAGCCCCTGTCGTACTGCCCATACCCCCCACGATTAACATCCCCAGATACCAGACTGAATCCATAAAGGGGAACTGATCCGTACTGGCGAAACTAAAGTAGTGAATGAGCAATGCCCCGGCCACACCGGCATAGACGCAACCGATAAAGAATGCCTGCAGCTTGTAACTCCACAGACTGATCCCCATGACCTCAGCCGCCAGGTCATTGTCCCGGATGGCGATGAAGGCCCTGCCTGCCCTGGTCCGCACGATGTTTTTAGCCAGGAGCGTGGCCACACAGACAATTATCATCACCAGGTAGAAATAGTTGGTCTTGGTGCCCAGCATGAGACCCCCTATCGCAGGGCTGGGCACGCTTAGGCCATCAACCCCCCCGGTGACGCTGCGGAGTTGGATGATGGTCCAGATGATGATAAAATGTGCCGCAATGGTCGCCATAATGAGGTAGAAGCCCTTGATCTTTAAGGACGGGAGTCCGAAGATCAAGCCTGCTATCCCCGCAGCCAGGGCGCCGCATGGAAGGGTCACCCAGAACGGCAGGCCAAGCTTGGCGCACAAAATAGCCGAGGTATAGCCGCCGACTGCCATAAAGCCCGCATGCCCGATGGAGATCTGATCGCAGTACCCGGTGAGAATATTGAGGCCGTGGGCGCTGATAACGGCAATGCCCATCATGGTCAGTAAGGTCAGTATTCGGTCGCTGGCAAAGAGGGGGCAGACGAAGAGAAGGATGAGGAAGGCCGCTAAAACTCCCCAATGCAGCTTGGTAGGGAAGATAGCCATATCCTGCGCATAATTTTCGTGGAAGGTTCCGGAGCCAAGACCCATGGGTTAAATCCTCTCTATCCTGACCAGGCCAAAGAGCCCGTACGGTCTGAAGATGAGCACGATGATCATAACAATAAAGGGAAATACCTGGGCCAGACCGCCCCCGGGGAGGAGTGGGTCCAGGTAACCGGCAGCCACATTCTCCAGCATACCCAGTATTATGCCGGCCAGAATGGCGCCGCCGATGGAGTTCAGCCCACCCAGCAGCACGACGGCGAATGCCTTGAGGCCGATATCGGCGAGCGCAATATGCGCGCCGGATACGCCCCCCAACAGGATGCCGCCGATGACCCCTACGATACAGGCAATGACCCATGAGACGGCGTAGACCGTAGTTGCCTTGATACCGAGGCTCTGCACCACCTGTAGATCCTCGGCAGTGGCCCTCATCGCCAGCCCGATCTTGGTATAACGGAAGAGGAGCATGAGCAGCACCATACAGATAACAGACACGATGAGTCCAATCAATGACTCGGAGGGTACGGATATCGCGCCTATCTTCAGGGTTATAGTCGGCAGTAATCCATGATACGGCTTGTATTCGCCCCCCCAGAGCAGGGTTGCCAACCCACCCAATAGTGAGGCAAGGGCTATGGTCACCATAACCACAGCGAGTACCGGCTCACCCAGCAGGGGGCGGAGGGTAAGGCGTTCTATTGCCAGGCCCATGAAGGTTGCCGTAACTATTGCCAGACCGAGGGCGGCCCATATCGGCAGGCCGAACGGCACCAAGAAGGTATAACCGAGATAACCGCCGATCAAGACAAAGTGCCCCTGCGCAATGTTAAACACCTCGGAGCATTTCAGGATGATCACAAAGCCAATAGCGATGAGTGCATAGATCATGCCTTGGGCAAGGCCGGTTACGACTAATTGAAGGAAGAAATTCATGCGGTACCCTCTCTCGTAGATTTTTTAGCGGATTTTTGACCTTGCTTTTTAGTAGACTTTGTAACTGCCTTCTTTACAGATTTTTTAGCATGCTTCGACTGTTTAGAAGACTTAATAACTGACTTGATCCTCAGCATCGTCTTTACGGTGCCCATCCTGCCATCCTGGGATCCTATCTGAGCTTCTATCGGCACCTCGGCCTTATCATCATAGATTGCTCGGATCAGCGTGCGATAACGTTCTGCTAAAAAGTGCCTTCTCAATTTCCTGGTTCTGGTTAATTCACCCTCGTCAGGATCGAATTCCTTGTGGAGAATAAGGTATTTTCCCACCCTGGAGCCGGGAGGAACGCTCCTGTTTACCTCGTCGATATCGTGCTTTATCAAGTCATAGACCTCGGGCCTCTGGGAAAGCTCGGCGAAGTTGCTGAATGCCACCCCCCGCTGCCCTGCCCATCTGCTGACCGTATGAGAGTCGATTACTATGATAGCCGATGGATAGGCCTTTTGAGGCCCGGCCAGAACCCAAGCGTCTTTTATATACGGGCTGAACTTTAGGCGGCTCTCTATCACTTGGGGGGCCAGGCTGTCTCCGCCGGCCAGCTCAACCAGATCCTGTACCCTATCGACAAAAACAAGGTGTCCGTCTTGCCTTATGAAACAACTGTCTCCACTGCAGAACCATCCCTTTCTCAGCTCCTTGGCGGTCTGTTTCGGCTCCTTATAATAGCCGATGAAGGTACCAGGATGCCGATACATGAGTTCACCATCAGCGGATATTCTTACCTCTATTCCCTTGTGCACAGGGCCGACAGTATCTAACCGGATGTCATCATTCGTGGCGCCAGTCAGAATGCCACCCTCGGTTGTCCCATACAGGCTTTTGAGAGGAATATTAAGGGCATGATAGAACCTGAAGGCATCGGGACTCAAAACAGCCCCGAGGGTATAACAGATTCTGGCATTGGACAGACCCATGTGCTTTCTGATGGGCCTTAAGAGGACGAGATAAGCCAAGCCATACACTATGGTGAGGAATACATTTGGTTTCTTCCCCTGCAACTTCACATCGGCCATCCTATAGCCGATGGGCATGAACAGACGGAAGGCAAACCGCTTGATGGCGTCAGCGGTGAGAATCTGTGCGTGAACCGTGGCTGCCTGGCTCCCCCAGAGGCGGGCCCCTTGGAATACAATGCTGGGTTCTATCTCTTGGGCATCCCGTTGCTGGGTTTCCGGCGCTTCTGCGAAGTTCAACGTGCTTGCTGACAGCAGGTGGCACCCGATCGCGAACCATTGCTCAGTTATCCAGGCTGGCGGCAGGGTAGGGACAACTTCATCACTCTCGTACCAGGGGTCGAGCTGCAGGAGAGACTCAGCACTAGCCCTCATCGTCCTATAGGTGTGGACAGCCCCCTTGGGGGCGTCCCCGGTGGTTCCCGAGGTGTACACGATGGCGCAGACATCATCAGCCGTGCCGCTTTTCACGTGGTCCTCAAAAACGCCGGGGGTTGTCTTTTCGTAGTGTTCACCAAGACCCCGCACCTCCCGATATCCCATTAACAGGGGGTCATCAGCGTGGGCGAGTCCTTTATAGTTCCAGTAAATAATCTTTTTGAGCAGGGGAAGTTCCCCCTTGACTTCGAGCAGCTTATCAACCTGCTCTTGATCTTCAACAATAGCAAATCCCGCCTCTGAGTTTTCGGCAATATATTGTATCTCCTGCGGCGTTAAATCCGAATATACCCCCACTGACACCCCATGGATAGCCTGAGCGGCAAGCTCGGCAAAATACCACTGGGGGGCATTATCCCCGATAATAAGTACCTTATCTTCTGGTTTGAATCCGAGGGCGAGTAAACCGAGCGCCAGATATTTGACATTGAGATAGTAGTCCTCCCACGTATAAGGCTGCCAGATACCATAGTGCTTATGGCGCATGGCTCGATGCCGAGAGCCATATTGTTCATAGTTATAGGTGAGGATTTGGGGCCAGGTATCACCCTCTGTGCCGTTGAATTGGTCTAATTGGTCTGTTCCGGCCGTCATAACCTCATGCCCTTCTCTTTACTAAATTACGCAAGCCATCTCTTCTTGCGCCGATAGTGCTTAACGTCACGATAGCTCTTTTGGGAACCAAGGGCTGACAGCCCCAAATAGAATTCCTGGACATCCGCATTATCTCTGAGCTGATCTGCCGGTCCATTCAGCACGACCCTGCCATTTTCTATGATATAGCCATAATGAGCGAGACCGAGGGCAGCCCGGGCATTTTGCTCTACGAGGAGTATTGATACCTTTTCTTCGGCATTAATTCCCCGAATAATCTCATAGATCTCTTGCACCAGCAAAGGGGCCAGGCCGAGGGAAGGCTCATCCAGCAGCATCACCTTGGGGCGTGCCATGAGCGCACGCCCTATCACCAACATCTGCTGTTCACCGCCTGACAGATAACCGCTCATCTGCCGGCGGAGATCTTTTATCTTGGGAAACCAGTCAAAGACCATTTCTATGTCCCGCTTGATTTGAGCCCGGTCTTTGCGGGTGTAGGCGCCCACCAGCAGGTTTTCCTCCACACTGAGGTGCTCAAGGACCCTTCGTCCTTCCATGGCCTGGCTTATACCCAGGGCAGCGATATACTCAGGGCCGTACCGGTCTATCCGCTTACCGTTAAATTCGATGCTGCCGTCGGTGACCTCTCCCTCTTCCGTCTTGAGCATCCCTGATATCGCCTTGAGGGTAGTGGTCTTGCCCGCACCATTGGCCCCAAGAAGGGCGACGATCTTGCCGTCACCGACCTCGAGGGATACGCCCCGGAGCACCTGAATCACACTCATGTAGGCTACTTCAATATTTTTTAGTTCGAGCATTTTGTCGCATCTACCTTAGCGTTATAGTTTCTGCTTATTGTTCCTGCCCCAGGTAAGCGCTGATGACCTTGGGGTTAGCCTTGATCTCGGCAGGGGTACCCTCGGCAATCTTGCGCCCAAAGTCCAGGACGACAATTCTATCGGCGATGTCCATAACCACTCCCATATCATGTTCGACCAGGATGATACAACTAACCCCATCCCTCAGAACGGGGGTGTCAAGATAGGTGGTTCCCTGCCCTTCAAATATATCAATGATGAATCGGGCGATATCCTCCTTTTCCTCCAGGTTCATCCCCGCCATCGGCTCGTCAAGCAGCAGTATTGTCGGTTCCAGGGCTAATGCCCTTCCCAGTTCAATCCTTTTTCGCATCCCGTATGGCAGGACACCAACGACTGTTTTTCTAATCGGTGCTATCTCGAGGAAGTCGATAATCTCCTCTGCTGTCCGGCGCTGCTCGATTTCCTCCTTCAATGCCCAGCCAAGGTAGAGCGCCCCCGTGATAAAGTTTTGCCGCATAAGCACGTGCCGGGCAGCCATGATATTATCTTCGGTGCTGAGCCCGGCGTACAGCTCGATATTCTGAAAGGTCCTCGCAATCCCGCGTTTAGCCAGTTTATCCGGTCGCTTTCGGGTGATTCTCTTCCCGTCGTAGTATATCTCACCTTCTTGCGGTTTGTAGAAGCCATTGATACAGTTGAGGAGGGCGGTCTTGCCGGCGCCATTCGGTCCGATAATGGCCAGTATCTCTTTATCCCTAACATCAATGCTCACGTCAATAAGGGCCTGGACGCCGCCAAAGCTCAGCGAGAGGTGGTCAATCCGCAATTTTACTTGCTTATTATCTTTCACCGTTACAGTCTCTTAGACAATGCAATCTATGGAATATTCATTCTTTGAAGGATGCAATGCTTCACCTATATCATTTTTTTAAAAAAGTCAAGCCTTTTGTTCATAATTTGAAAAACCAGCCCGAACAAATGAGACCTTTATTCCCCTTTCGAAAAGGGCCGCTTAAGAATTTTCATAGAATCTCATAAAGCACTCTTCCTCATATCTCAAAAAACGCAGATTCAAAATTAACTACCATATTTTGAACAAATAAATTGACTTTTTAAAAATTTTGATATACATATACACATTATGGACGTCGGCAATAGAATTCGCGAGTTACGAAAGCGCTCAGGATTTTCGATGAAGCAGCTCGCTGAAAAAGTGGGGGTGAGCTACTTAACCATCTATAGAATTGAAACCGGTAAAGTAAGCCCATCAGTAACGCTCTTGAATGATATAGCTTCTCATCTTAATTATCCGATCTTTTCCTTTTTCGATCAAAAGGCAAAAGAGATTGTCCATATCAAAGCTAATAAACAACCTGTTATTGCAAGCGAAAAGCTTCAATTAAAGCTCCTTGCTCCACGGGGTTTCATAGACGATAATATCGCCATTAGCTTTGGAAAGGCTGAAAAGGGAGAATTTATCAGCAAGCATACAAACAGAGGAGCTGAGCTTGCCTACGTAACCAAGGGCAAAGGTATAGTAAAGTATGGCGATACTGAATATGAACTCAAAGAGGGTGATCTGATCTATTTCCAAGGGGAAACCCCTCATACGGTGGTTGCCTTGGAGCCTCATGAGTTCATTATAATACATTTTATCGATAAGTGATTGCCCTGCCTGTTTGTAATGCCTCCTTGTTGCTTCCCTGAAGAATGTTCGCATACGTGTTCTCATGTTTAAAAAATCCTAGCCCCTCAAATGGTTATCCAGTGGTAGTACCTTGGCGTTGTCTGTAATCCTTAATGTAGCGCTGGGCAAACCGGTCGCGGCCGAGGATAAGATCGGTGGCCAAGATCGTTGATCGCACCTGTGCTGCATCCACAGTGGGACAGGTTACTCCCGCTTCGATAGCCAGGGATAAAAAGGCCTTGTTGACCAGCGGCCTATCCGGCAACCCGAAGGATATATTGCTTGCGCCCAATGTCTGATTCACACCGAGCTGCTCCTTGACCGTGCGGATGGCTTGAAGCGTAACGAACCCGGCCCGATCGTCCGAACCCACCGCCAGGGCGAGACAATCGATGATGATGTCCTCTCGGGGAATCCCCAGAGACGCTGCTCGCTCGATGATTTTATTCGCGACCTCCAGCCGCTTTGCAGGCTCCTTCGGGATCCCGCTATCATCGAGGGCCAGCCCGATAACGGCGGTCCCATACTCCTTTACCAGCGGCAACACCTCATTGAGGGATCGCTCTTCGCCGGAGACTGAATTCACGACGGGTTTCCCCTCGTATACCGTGAGGGCCTCTTTAAGGGCCGCGGGATTGTTGATGTCGATACACAGGGGTACATCCACCGCAGCCATGATCGTTTCAATGGCTTGAGGAAGAACGGAGATTTCATCCACATCAGGGACCACGACATTGACATCCAGGATGTCCGCTCCGGCTTCGACCTGGGCTATCGCCTCCTGACGCACCACATCAAAATCACCTGCCTTTAATGCCGCTGCCAGCTTCTTCTTGCCGGTCGGGTTGATGCGCTCGCCGATCAGGATGGTCGGTCCGCTGTCACTGATGACGACCTCTCTTTGTGCGCTTGATACCTTGGTTTCCATAAGAAGGGTTACTCTCCTTTAAATTTGTTAGGCTTTCGGTATTCGATCTCCACGCTTGCTGCTCAACGGTACACACCATATTCCTTTGAGAAGTCGATCATGGCCTTGACATTTTCCGCCCTGGACCCCTGTATGCCCGCACCGGATGAAAGGATAAATCCGCCATCCTTTCCCGCCGTGTCGATGAGCTTTTTACAATAGTCTTTCACATCGTCGGGCGTACCGGTGCAGAGCAGATCCAAAGGCACATTTCCTGCGATACAGGATACCGTGCCGACAGTCTCCTTTGCCCGGGCCATGTCCGTCGTGTCGAACCACCAGACGGTCTTACCTTTCGGAATATCACAAATGGCTTCAAGACGCTGGTTATAGCCTCCTTCCGCAAATAGCTGTGGGACTATCCCCGCATCGATGAGACCGATGATGAGCTTTCGCAGAGACGGCCAATAAAAGGTCTTAAACTGTTCATCAGACATAAATCCATCGGCCCCCTTGTGAAGTGGGATGAAGGGGATGATATGACCGGCGGCTTTGCATGATGCCACACCGCATTTAATCATAAAAGGGGTTATCCTCTCACAGGCCTCGAGAAGCTCATCCGGGTGTCGAAACATATCCATCAATACGCCTCGAGTGCCCCTGAGGCTGTCCCCGATAACATCAAAAGGCGCCTTGGTAAGTCCAGCTGCAGAGGAGGGGTATCCCTTCCCCATGATCGATGCGCTGACCTGGCCCACAGCAGAGAGCCATGCGGTGACTTCATCGCCCCCATCACTCAGCTTCTTGAAGGCCGCTTTCACATCCTCCATGCCAAAAGGCATCAGTGCCGGCGGCACCATGGGAATCTCGTGTACGGGTGGTAATAAGGGCATTTTTGCTAAGGGAGTTAAGGCACCAAAGATCCGTGGGAAATAGACAGTGAGAAAAAATCCGGTGGGGTCATCGATCAATGCCTGGTACTCCTCTGCCTTCATATACTCACCCTCGACAAACTGGTACTCCTGATGCTCTCGCAGGCCATGGCCTGCCCATTGGTATAGGTTGAAATCCAGCATGTCGAGCGCTTTGCCAGGAACAATAGTCCGAGGGGTACTAAAGGTATCAGGGGCAAAATCGACATGAAACTTTTCCCAGGCATAGGCCAGTTTGTCATAGTCATACATGGCGTCATGCCAGCTAATGCCGGCGTATTCGATGGGGAAATGACCTGCTGAGGGGGATATCGGAATGCGCGCGGGGGTCTTCTTCAGTTGAATCGCATCTTTTATGAGGGTCACCCGGTCCTTATAAGCCGCTTCAGCCTCCGAGTTCTCGAAGGTGATATTTTTGCCTGAAAGCCAGACGTGAAACTGTTGTTCCTGCCTTTCCTCAGCATCAGGAGATGCGTCCATCCATCTCTCCCTCATATCATTACGCTCCTATCCACTTCTTCGCCAGGGCAATGCCCTCCATGGCATCCTTGCCAAAGGCATCGGCACCGGCATGCTCCCGCACCTTTTCGCTCATCTGAGCACCCCCGATCATGATCTTGACCGTGTCACGCAATCCGGCTTCCTCGATGGCCTGAACCGTACGCTTCATGGAATCATAGGCAAGGGTGAGAAGACCACTCATGCCCACGACCTGGGGCTGGAACGCCTTGATCTCGTCCACGAATGTGCCCGGGGGAACGTCAATCCCGATATCGCGCACCTCAAAGCCGTTCACCTCGAGGAGAAAGGTGACGATATCCTTGCCGATGTCATGAATGTCCCCTTCCACGGTCCCCATGAGTACTTTCCCCCGTTTCCCCGAAGTCGCTTCACCGTGCAGCTTTGGTTTGACCATCTCAGAGATCTGCTTCAACATATCACCGGCCAGCATCAGCTCGGGAAGAAAATAGGTCTCCTCCTCAAAACGCTTCCCCACTATTTCCATGGCCTTGGAGCAATCATCCAGGATCTTCAGAGGGTCTTCATCACCATCGAGCAAGACCCTGGCTATTGCGAGGGCCTCTTGCTCCCTCATGGTACTCATGGCATCGACCAAGCTATCAGACATGCTCTGTATCTCCTTCCGCCCCCTTTCCCCCACTCATCTAAGGGCATAATACTAACATATGACAATAGTGGTAGATATAAAGTTATATATATAATTTTGTCAAGGGGAAAAATGCTCTTTTCGAAAAAAAGTCATGCTGTGAATAGTGCCTTTCTGCTTTACATGTTTTTTGTACATCATGTCTATTTTTAATTGATTTTTGGTCCGCCTGCTATGATATACAAAGTGATATACAAAAAAAGAGGTGGTACCAGGCACTCGGTACCACCTCCAGTTTGTATGTAGAGAATATCTACCCTTATTCGTGATGCCTTATCCAGTTGCCTGGAGCTTCTTCTCTATGTCTTGGCGGAGGGACCGTTTATCCACTTTTTCCGCACCGGTATGGGGCATAGTCTCGATAAATTCGATCCGCTCCGGAAGCTGAAGCACAGAGGCCTTCTCCCCTTTCAAGAAAGAGATGATTTCCTCAAAGGATAGCTTGGCCCCGGCTTTGGGCTGGACATAGGCACAGACCCGTTCGCCCATAAGCGGATCGGGCATCGGGATGACGGCCACTGCCGCGACATCTGGGTGACGGGTGATGAGGCTCTCGATTTGCGTGGCGCTGATACTCTCACCACCCCGGTTGATCATCTCCTTGATGCGGCCGGTGAGTGTGATGAATCCCTTTTCATTGATCTTGGCCACGTCTCCGGTCCTGAAGAACCCGTCCTGAGTAAATACCGCCTTGTTTTCCTCTGGGTTGTTGTAATAGCCCGTAAATACACCGGGGCCCTTCAGTACCAATTCCCCCTCTTTATGGGTGGGGAGTTCATTACCCTCTGGATCGATGACCTTATACGTGTCATACGGGCAGGTGGGTCTCCCCACGGTTGTACAGATGGTCTCTAAACTATCAATGGTGCGCGTGATGGTCGTCATTCCTTCTGTTGCGCCATATCCGTTGTAAAACTTCATGTGCAGTTTTTCCGTGACCTCCTTGACCAGATCGGGGTGGCTTGCCCCCCCTGCGCTGTGCATCTTTTTCAAGGTGCTCAAATCATGCTTATTAATATCCTTATATTGGAGCATCTTTTGCGCCAGTGTGGGGACCCAGATGATCGAGGTAATTTTCTCCTTTTCAATGGTCTCACATATCTCCTTGTCGTCTGTAGAATCCAGGAATACGACCTTTCCACAGGTAAAAATACTCCCGAGGAAACCCTTGGAGAATGTCAAATCATGCCCTATCGGTCCCGCAAGGAGGGTAATATCCTCGCTGGTCTGGTCCCACGACTTGGAGCAATATTCGGTGCCGGTAATGAGACTATTGTGTGTGCGGGGGACAATCTTGGGTGCTCCGGTCGTCCCTCCGGTCGGTCCCATATGGGCCACCTGCATGGGATCCGGCCGCCTGCCGGCGAGCCGAGCCAGGTTGTCCTCGGTCAATGCAGACTCTTCGATCAGTCTTTCGAGGCTGGCAAAGGGCCGCTGATCCCCTTCCCCCCGGACAGTAATGACATGCGTAACGTCAGGATGCTCCTTCAGGACATCTGTAATAATGGGGATGTAGTCTGTTTTTTTGTATCGGGAGGCGACAATCCAGGATGTGGCCCCGGTAAGGCTAATGAGGTGGTTTATTTCAAACTGCCGGTATCGGTCGATCAACAATACGGGGATGGCCCCGATCTTTTGAACGGCAAAATAGGCAAAAACGAATTCGTTCCAGTTCGGAAGCTGAACCAGGACCCGGTCCAAGGGCTGGATGCCCAAATCCATCAGGCCGATGGCCAGCTTATTCGTCTTTTCCCGAGTCTCCCCATAGGTCAGGCGCGTCTGACGATCCACAAAGGCCTCTTTGTCAGGGTGGATATCCGCAGCCCTGTCGAGGATATCTCCGAATGTTAGTCCAGACCACCATCGAAGTGCGTTATACTTTTCTGCATCTTCTTTTTTATAGGGGATAACTCCTTCCAGAAGCCTTACCATACCTCACCCTCCATCCTTATAATTGATTAATATGAGAACCGGTTACATGCTTCGCCTGCGTGCCAGGGATACCACAAGCTCCCCTCTGCTAATAGCTGATAAAACTCGGTAAAAAGGTAGCAATCTGCGGGAAAATCAACATGATAACCGTAACAATAATCAATGCCACAAGAAAGGGAAAAATCCCCTTAAAGATATGTTCAAGGGGTACATCTGGAGCAATCCCCTTAATGACAAACACGTTGACCCCTACCGGCGGGGTGAGCACCCCCATCTCCCCTACGAGCACGATGATGACCCCAAACCAGATCGGGTCAAAGCCGAGCTCCTGAACGAGTGGGAAAAAGATGGGGACGGTAAGCACGATGAGGGCCATGGAATCCATAAAGAAGCCGCCTATAAAATAGATGAAGACAATGACTATCATGACAGCCATCGGGGGTATGGGTAGCCCCCCGAGCCACTCAGCCAGGACAAAGGGTATCCTCGATACCGCCATGAAGTGACCAAAGATAGTAGCCCCGGCCATAATGAAAAGCACCATACACGCGGTTCGCACACCTTCCTTGCCGGCATCAACAAATGTCCGCCACGTCACCTGTCGCCGGGCCAAGCCGATGAACAAGGCGCCGCCGGCACCGATTGCTCCGGCCTGCGTGGGGCTGAACCAGCCGAGAAAGAGCCCTCCTATGGCCAGAAGAAAGAGAATGAGGGCTTCGATTATGCCTGCCGTAGATCGCAGCTTCTCTTTGAAGCTGACGGGGACTCCGGGGGGACCGATGGCGGGGTTGCGCCAGCACAGCAAGGCCACGGTTGCGGCAAAAAAGATGCTCAGGATGATCCCCGGCAAGACGCCGGCGATGAAGAGCTTACCGATGGATTCCTCAGTCAAATACCCGTAGACGATGAGGACAGTGCTCGGCGGGATAAGGATACCCAGGGTGCCCGCAGCAGCAACGGTACCGGTAGCGAGGGTGTCATCGTACTTATACTTCTTCATTTCAGGAAGCGCTATCTGGCCCATGGTCGCTGCCGTTGCCGTGCTCGAGCCGCAAATAGCGCCAAAGCCGGCACAGGCAAAGACAGTAGCCATGGTCAGGCCCCCCCGGAACTGCCCGATCCAGGCATAGGTCGTCTTATAAAGCCTTTTGCTGATCCCCGAAGCAAAGGCAAATGTCCCCATGAGGATAAACAGGGGGATAACGCTCAAGGGATAATTGATAAAATCTTCGAAGATATCGCGGCCGATAAGACCGAGTGCCGCTCCTGGGGTAACCAAATAACCAAACCCAACAACTCCGACCAAGGCCATGGCAAAGGCAACCGGCAATCTGAGCAAAAAGAGTAAGATGAGAAGGGCAATGCCGATGATGCCTACAGTAACTGAGTCCATCTCTATACCTTCCTCTTTTTGAGTGATTTAAGAAATTCCAAGAAAAATACCATACAGACGGGAATACAGCCAAGGGCAATCCCATAGGCGAAAGGATAATAGGGTATGTGGATAGTGGCGCTATAGTCCCCTGAGGTTTGCATTAAATAACCAAGCGCAATGAGGCGCCACACAATCACCATGAAGAGCCCTAAGCCGAGAAGCAGAATAACGCTATTGATAACTGATCCGAGACGCCGTGGCAGCAGCTTGACAAAGAATTCTACTTTGATATGCCGACCTAGAATCAGCGTCATGCTGCAACCAAAGGCAATTGCCACGGTCTGGGCAAGCATCACGATGTCAAGGGATCCCGGGAGAGGCCACCGAAAGAGCTTAGCCCCCACAACATCGACGCAGGTCACAACCATCATCACCAGCAACCCAAGAAACGCGAGCCTCTCAAACCAGTCACTTAACCGGCGATTATACCTTTCTAATGTATCTAACACTGGGCCTCCCTTACCATCTTCGCTGGGAGCGGGGCAAAGCCCCGCCCCCAGCGAAGGTCTGTACTATTGATTGATAAACAATCCGAGGCGATCATGCCTACGTCCCCCCACTTATATGCCCAAAGGTAAGGAGACTTTCCTCAGAGGGTCATCCTGTCTATTTCATTATCAGAGCCTGGGGTTTCACCTCCGGAGGCCCGACTGCTGACGGGATGCGCAATTCTATCTGTTTCCCCTTCCAGAATTCAGCTCGATCGCGCAGGAATTTGATCCACCCTTGCACCTCTGCCTCGGAAAACCCTTTACCCACCATAGTTTTCACATAATCACCGAATACCGGTTCAACAGCTGCCTGCCACCTTTTAATCTCACGCGGGGAGAGTTCAATAAATTCCACCCCCTTCGCCTTCCCAGCTTTTTCACCGACGAAATCTATGGCATTCCACATCAAGATATATCGCTCCTTGTACTCTCCAACAAGCTTGTTAAAGATAGGCTTAATGTCTGCCGGTAACTTCTCATAGCTCTTCTTGTTCATGGCGAGATAAAAGGGATAGGGATGGTTAATCGGCCAGATTGACGTCTCATATTTTACCACTTCAGCAAACTTGAACGCAAACAGTGTCTCATAGTTTGAGGCCTCTCCATCAATAACACCTTTGGCGATCGCATCATACACCTCCGGCATCGGCGTGGGGGCCGGGGTTCCACCCAGTGCCTTCATAACCTCGCCAGCCATCCCCGGTGCCCTGATGGTGAGCCCCTTGAGGTCTTCCAGCTTGCGTACCGCCTTCTTGGAAGTGGCTATGCCACTCGGGGGGGATGCATTCATCCAGAGCACTTTCACCGCATCAAATTCCTTGGGCTGAAATTCCATGTAGAAATCATTCATGACCTGACTCGCTACCCAGCCACTGGCATAGCCGATCGGCAAGCCGTTGGATTCGGTAACCAGCATACGCCCAGGGGTGTAATACACATGGGAATACCCGATGTCGGCGATTCCGTCAACCACCCCATCAAACATCGCCGTCGGTTTCAGCAACGAGCCGCCACCAAAGTAATCGACCTTCACCTGGCCATTGGTGCGCTTTTCCAAGTCGCGACAAAACTCTTCTAACACTTTAGATTGGAAAGACGGGGGAGGAAAGAAATTAGCTACTTTGAGCGTTACCTTCGCTGCACGGGCCTTCCCGGTTTCAGCCTTCTCACCTTTGCATGAGGGTAAGACAGTTATTATAAGCCCTACGAAAAGAACCGCTACCAGGACTACCATTAACATTCTATTCTGTCTCATCGGTAGAACCTCCTTTTGTTTTAATAGAAACATCTGCCTTTTCCTTAAATAACCGTGCAATAACCTTGTTCACTCCTCCTTCACTCCTCACGTATATTTATATCCGTATGCCACCCCCTTTCAAAAAAGTTTTTCCATTCTGTTTCGTGACGAGTACCATGAAACGTCCACTCTGTCACCCTTCACACAAGCAATGAATAATTAAACAATGCGTGCCTGTGATCCTTCATCCTTCGTCAGTTGTCCTCTCATAAATCTTTTCAATATCAGCTCCGAAGGCGTAAGAAACACTCTTGGCACACTCTACCACTTTGTAACCATAGTGCTCAACCAAACTTTCATCAAAGACTCCAACGACAACTAGACATGCAACCACTTTCCCATTGTGGCCAAATACCGGGGCTGCAACGGAATTATATCGAGGATTTATTTCGCCCATATCCTGTGCAAACCCCACCTGGCGACACCTGTCAAGCTCTTCCCTCAATCGTTCCATATTCACTGGTGAGTTAACACCATCACCGTAAAACCAGAGCTTTTCTGACGCGAGAATCTGTTCCAGTTCATCGTGTGGGAGAAACGCCAAGATGGCCTTGCCGTGAGATCTATAGGTCAGGGGAAATCTATACCCCAGTCGTATCGTTATGTTTACACCGCTGTAGGCTTCATGTTTGGCCATCACAAAGAGGTGGCTATCGACGATCAACCCAAAGAATGCGGTGCTTTGTGTTTCTTTGGCAAGAGACTCAAGGAAAGGAGCTACCTTCTCCTGATTATAGATATTATCCAAAACTCTCCCTGACAGAAACACAAGAGCCGGTCCCAAAGAGTACGTTTTTGTCTGAGGGTCTTTTTCGACAAAACCAAAATTCTTTAACGTATTCAAGATTGAATATCCCTTGCTTTTATGAATACCTACCTGGAGGCAGATATCCGTCAGCCTCATTTTGAACGTGGGGCTTTTCGCTAAACAAATGAGGATCTGTGCCCCTTGCTGTACCGCTGGAACCAGAGGGGTGTATCCTGTGTTGACCTCCTTGTTTTGCTTTATATCTAGCATGATGTTAGATGGCTGTCTATCCCCTTAGGTTATGAGGTTTAAACCTCCACCCTCGACCGATCTTCACCCCTCCCGCTTTACTCATGTCCCAACGCTTCGTCAAAGGAGAGGCCCTAAAATACAAACAGGTCAATACCGCCCGTCATATTCATCACCGCACCAGTCATGTACCGGGCTTCGTCCGATACCACATAGGCAACGGCATCGGCGATTTCCTGGGGGTCAGCAGGCCTGCCAATGGCTGTCCTCTTTTCAATCCTTTTCTGGTACTCTTCCGGGATCGGCTCAAAATAGGCCTCCGTATAGGCTATGCCGACCAGAACACAATTTGCAGTGATATTGTATCGAGCCCCCTCCAATGCCGTTGACTTTGCCAGACCGATCAGTCCTGCTTTGGCAGCACCGTAGCTTGTCTGTCCATAACCACCCAGAACACCTGCGGCAGAGGTCATGTTGACAATACGGCCCCACTTATTGGCACGCATATCTTCCCATGCCTCCTTGATACAATAAAAGGCAGAATTCAGGCAGAGTTTGACCTCTTCATCCCATTCTTCTATGGTGGTCTTGGCAATGGTCACCATATGGCGCATTTGGGCAGCATTGTTCACGAGGATATTCACCGGCCCAAGCTCGCCTTTTATGGCTGCATAGGCCTTCTGTACATCTGCATAATCCCTCCCATTCATTTTGACCGCCATCGATTTGCGGCCCAGTGCCTGTATCTCTTCGGCAACCGCTTTGACTCCATCCATGTGGCTAAAGCCGGTCACCACGACATCCGCCCCGTGTCGTGCCAACGTAAGGGCAATGGCCTTTCCAATACCCTTCGGCATTGAAGCTCCTGTCACCAATGCGATCTTACCTTCTAACGACATACAGTATCCTCCTCATGTGCTGATTGCTGTATAGATCCCACCGCTTACCTGCCCCTTACCCCACCTTTACCACAAGGGAGGCGCCTGTATCTCCCGCTGCGCAGCCGGCCCACAAACCATAGCCGCCGCCAAGGAGTACCAACTCCTCCACCAACTCTGCGATGAGCCTGCCCGCTGTGGGACTCTGGGGATGCCCAAAGATCATGGAGCTTCCATAGTTGTTCATCCACATCACGTCAACGCCCATCTGTTTGGACATGTAAATATCATTTACCGCGAAGGGGTTGTGGGTCTTGACCGCCTTCATGTCTTTAATCGTGAGACCGGCGTTTTTCAGCGCCATCTGCGCAGCCGGCACCGGGGCCTGAGCCATATAGGACTTTTTTGCCCTGGCAAAACCATATGACATGATCTGAATCTCGGTCTTGGGATCAGTGCTCAATTCCTTGGCCTTCTCCCGAGTAGTGACGATAAAACCACAGTTCCCGTCCGCAGGATGGGTCTGTGCACCGAAGGTCAAGACGCCGTTCGGTTCTACCGGCTTGAGTTTTGCCAATCCTTCCGCCGTAGAGGGGGTGATGCCCTCATCCTCTTCGACCATGATGGTCTGCTTTCTCGATACCCGTACCTCGACTGGGAACATATACCGCTTCTGAAAGGCCCGGTCATCCGCCAGGGAATCCACATATTGCTCATACCGTCGCAGGGCGACCGCATCGCATTCTTCTCTGGTAATGTCGGCCTCCGCAGCCACATTTTCCGCCGTCCGTGTCATGCTCATGCCCCCCCAGGGGTCTTCGAAATTGTCCATCATCCAGTTTTCCGATTCCACCTCTCCCCCCGGACCCAACGGCTGAGCCCATACGGTGTGCGGACCGTTGGAGCAGCGGTCCGACATGAGTGCAAATGCCGTTTCATACGTGCCGACATCAATATTCACCGCCGCAAGGTGGATACATGTCGCTGAAGTGGTGCAGGCCTGATTTACCATCAGCCCGGGCAGATTCTTCTTGCCGTCCACCAGCATGCCAGCGGCCCAGTTGTGGCTGTGGAACATGTAGTGTTGGGACACCGTGATCCCATAGTATAGGTATTCAACCACCGTGGGATCTAAATCGCGGCTCGAAAACCAGCGTCTCGCCGTGTTCGCACCCAATTCAATGGCATTCTCATTGGCCAAGCTCCCCTGCCAGCGGCTAAAGGGACTTGAATAATAACCTCCATAGGGTATATAAGCCTTCGTCAACATATCCATCTTCCTCCATGTATGATTTTAATTATCAGTAAAGGGTAGCGCGGATCCCCTGCGTCAAGCATCAATGTGTATTTCCCACCCTTTTGTTGTTCTATATACAGAAAAATATTCTATGTATAGAATTGCTATTTCGTAACATCTTTCAAAACACGTGTCAAGAGAAAAATGGTGCACGAGGGGAGAATACAGTTTCTCCCCCTATTTTTCTCTTCGAGTCTGGGGTTAAAAAGATAACAATCCCTGAATCATCGAGCGGATTTCTGCTTGCCTATGATTTTCCCTTTTTCGGAGCGCGCGGGGATCCTCAACACACCGTCCTCATCCCTCAAATAATGTAATTCTTCGGACATGCAGCGCTATTTTTTTATGGCTCGACATGGTAGACTGGCCTAATATCTTGTTTAAAAGCATTACGGTCCGAGCAGAACATCTCGTGATGCATGAGGCCCGCAAACTCTAAAAGCAGGAAAAGAACACGGTGATTATGGGTAAGACACAATCATTCCAGATCGAGTTTCAACCCGTGGGCCGGAGAGATCGATTCCCGGCGGAACTGTCCATCCTCGAGTGCGCACGCCGATCAGGCATTGACCTGGTCAGTCTCTGCGGAGGTGCAGGTACTTGCGGCAAATGCAAGGTACAGATAGTCTCCGGGGAGGTATCCGAACCCTGCCAGAAAGAGAAGGAAGCACTTTCAGCTGAGGAGATCTCGCAAGGATACCGTCTCGCCTGCCAAACATATGCGCAAACGGATCTCGTGTTAACCGTACCGGCAGAATCTTTGAGCGCCCCGCAACGACTCCAGGTGGAAGGTCTCGAGACACCTGTCACCCCTGACCCTACCATTCAGACCTATGATGTATCACTGCCGGCCCCTTCCTTGTCCGACCTCAGGGGGGATGATGAACGACTTCTTGAGGCGCTGGAGCAGCAACACGGTGCTGTATGTGAAAGCATCGATGAAGAGGTGTTGCGAACCTTTTCGCCCGCGTTGAGATCCCTCACGTGGGAGGCATCTGTCTCGGTCCGCGACGCTGAGGTAATTGCTGTGGGTCCTGTGGGCGGTCACAGCCTCGGCATGGCCGTTGACCTGGGGACAACCAAGATCGCCGGTTATCTCGTCGATCTGGAAACCGCTCGTACGCTCTCCGCCAAGGGGATTATGAACCCCCAGATTTCATACGGAGAGGATGTCATCGCGAGGATGGCCCGCGCCCAGAGGTCTCCTGAAGACGCGGCAACCCTTCAAGAAAAGGTTGTGGAAGCCCTTGCCACGCTTTCCGAGGAACTGTGCCACGAGGCAACTGATGCCCGACCCGAAGAGATCAAAGAGCTCGTCGTGGTGGGCAACACGGCAATGCACCACCTCCTGCTCAGGCTTCCGGTGGAGCAGTTGGCCAGGGCGCCGCATGTCCCGGCAATCAGTCGAGCCCTGGATATCAAGGCACGCGATCTGGGTTTTTCAGTCGCCCCAGGTGCCTCTGTACACTTACTGCCCAATATTGCCGGTTTTGTTGGGGGCGATCACGTGGCCATGCTATTGGCAGTTAATGCCTGGGAGGCTGAGGGCCCGATGCTCGCTATAGACATCGGGACCAATACGGAGATATCCCTGGTGATGCATGGAGAGATCAGCAGCGTGTCGTGCGCGTCAGGACCTGCCTTTGAGGGCGCCCATATCTCCTGTGGCATGCGCGCCGCGCCGGGTGCTATCGAGCATATGCTGATTACAGGTCAAGAGATTCAATACCATACAATCCATGGCACAGAGCCGGTGGGTATCTGCGGATCAGGCATCTTTGACACCCTTGCGCAACTCTTTCTCAATGGCATAATCGACAAAGGCGGGAGGATCAGGGCGGATCATCCTCGCGTTCGGGAAAATCAAAAGGGCAGAGAGTTTGTGATCGTCAGTGAAGAAGAAAGGAACGGCGGTTCGGCGATCACGATCACGCAAGCGGATGTACGTGAGCTGCAACTGGCACAGGCGGCCATTCGGAGCGGTATTCAGATACTCTTACGAGACAAGGGGCTTGCGGATGAAGACCTTGACGAGATCATCATCGCGGGAGCCTTTGGAAGCTATCTGAATATTTCAAGCGCTATCGCCATCGGGATGTTTCCAGCTATTCCCGTAAGTCGCTTTCGCCAGGTTGGAAATGCAGCGGGGATGGGGGCAAAGATCGCCCTCGTCTCCAGAGAAAAGCGGGAAGCAGTTCAGAAAGGTGTCCGAGCAATTCGCTATATCGAACTTGCGGTGGCCCCCGATTTCAATAAGACCTTTACGCAGGCCCTTTCCCTCGGATAAGAGACAGGGTCTTGCGTTCCGTTAAGTTCACCTTTGCATCATATAATTTAAACGTCACGGGAAGATATGGATAATTCCATCGATACCGTCACCAAGGCCTTTGAACATCAGTCTCCGCGCCGTCCGCCGAGGGGGGAACTGTGGTTGGGCACAGAGCTGCTGAAGAAGGCGAACCTTGAAGACACCCTGGAAGGCCATCTCGCGCTGATAAAGCGTTTAGGCCAAGACATCATGTGTCTTCCCCTATCCAGTGAGAGTAAGATGAACGAGGCCCTTGGCTACCGATACTTCGATTTACAAGGGCTTGCGGAGGCCTCAAGGATTAATGATCTCTTTGTCATGGCGCTCATCGATGGCCCCTTTCAGAGGCTTGCTGAAAAAAGGGGGTTGACGAACGTCCTCACCGGATGGAGACGGGAACGGTATGAATTTAAAAAGGCGTATGAGCAAGAGCGGGCAGCGGTAGATGTTCTGATAAGGAGGAGTCTTGAGCTGTTAGTTGGTGCTGTTGTGGTAGCGGATGATGTAGCTGGAGAACGCGCTCCGTTTATTGGCCCTAACGATCTTCAAGAGCTTTGTTCCCTCTTTTATACCCAGGCGGTCTCCGAAATTCATAGCGGGCATGCGTACGCCCTGCTTCATTCCTGCGGCAATATCACGAGGTTAATCCCTCATCTTGTTTCATATGGCTTCGACGGCCTGGCAGCCATTCAGCATCGGATCAATGACCTTATTGCTTTAAAAAAACTCTACGGATCCACTCTTACTTTTATGGCCGGGATCGAGGCAGAGGTGTTAGAGGCAGAGGAACTCTCTTCGTCCGACAGGAAGGAATATAAAAAGATTATCCGGGCCCTTGCCCCGGATGGTGGTTTTGTCATCTGCTCATCCAGCGGTCTGTATGCCGATGATTTTCTTGAAAGGGTACAAGAGCTTTATCGAATCGCCGACACACTATACACCGGATAAAACATGCCAAAGGATCAAGGGTGTCCTCAAACAATTAAACGCTCCCCTCCATGATCTGTTGACAAAGACGCACTCCTTTCATGGCATCGTTCGTCCAGTAATCCGCGTCTAACTCCTTACACAAAAACTCAGTAACCTGACCGCCGATAAGATATGCACGAGGTGCGAACTCCTCGGGAATATTGTCTTTTAAGAGCGCAATGGTCTCTTGCATGGACTTGTAAGCTGCAGAGATGAGACAGGAGAGCCCGACGATGTCGGGCTTGAACTCATGAATTGCCGCAAGGAATTTACTCGGCGGCACATCGACCCCGATATCATGAACCGCGAACCCGTGCACACGAACAAGCTCTTTAAAGATATCCTTGCCGATGAAGTGGATATCCCCCTCAACCGTGCCGAGGATAATGCTGCCAATATTCCCGTTCGTGATCTTGCTTTCAAGAAGGGGAAAGATCTGTTGTCCGACCTGGCGCATAATCTCACCGGCCATGATGAGACCGGCTATAAAGTAGCGCCCTTGTTCGTAGTACTCCCCAACTTGGATCATGCCCTTATGGCACAGGTCGATGATAGTCAGAGGGTCAACACCATCGGCTATGTGCTGCTGAACCAAGTTCAATACCGCCTCCTCTTGCAGTTCAGCCATCAAGGTGCTGAGTTCCGCTTGGTTGTCTGTTACAGGCATATAACCATCACCTTTTGAATGTCTGCACTAGGTCTTGCTACTGATACCCACCGTGGTAGTAAATCTCAGACGATCCCCCCGGCATATGAACCGTCCCCAACTGACGGGTCTGTCCTCAAAATCGTAAAAGATATGTTCAAGGCGGAATGCGGGCTGCATTTCAATGGTGTTGAGTATATCCGCTTCTTCCTTCGCGAGCACCGCCGCCTCGATGACCAGTTCCCCCCGTTTGAGCGTTGTTTCCCCATCTCCGACAAACAGGCCTTGCAGGGAGGTAATTCCCAGTTCAGCCTCAACAATCGGGCGGAGGGGATCGTATATCAGTTGTTCCTTGTGATACAGAATGGGATCACCATCCCGAAACAAGACTCGCCTGATGAGGATAGTCCGCTCACCCACACCTATGGCCAATTTATTTGCCGTCCTCTCATCGGCCTTAACGATGAGTGTTTCCAGAATTTTTACCTTCGTTCGCTCCTTGTCCTTGAATATGTTGTGAAATTCTTCCAGACTAAAGGTTACCTTTCCCAAATCAGGGGCTTTAACATAGGTCCCACTTCCCTGAATGGTGTTGACAATCCCTTGATCCAATAAAATATTGATGGAGCGGCGGACCGTCATGGGGCTGACCTGATACCGCTTGCACAGCTCTGATTCAGACGGCAGACGACTGCCGGGGAGGTAGATGCCCTGTGCGATCTGATCCTTGAGAATATTGACGAGCTGAACATATGCCGGTTCAAATGTTTGGCGATCTATAGTTGTTTGATCGGTCATTATCGTTTTGGGATTGTATATTCGCTTATTTAATAATAATTGGTATATATAACTTAGGAACTTACTAGATGTCAAGACGCCACGGAAGCGAGATCACGTTCAACTGAGAACAAGCAACACGAAGCATACGTCTGAAAACGTGGTCGATGCCATGAGCACCATGAGGGGGCAAGAGGACACTCGACAGAGCCAAGCACGAAAACGTAAAGCCGATGGTGGAGTTTACGAAAGAATACGGGGTATATACATAACAGGTAGCTGGTAAAGTGACCATCTATAGAAAAGCTGACTGTATCAAGACGACATATCTGTTCGAGCTACACGGTTACCTTACCCGAATCCTTTTAATCGCCTTATCAACACCCACGACGACATGATCAATGCTCCCGCGACAAGAATCCCGATCTGAAAGTTCCATATATCAGCCACCGCGCCCAAGCCGACCGGAACAAGCCCAATGCCGATTATCCCGCCGACGGCTAATGTCAATCCCACAAAGGTGCTTCTTTCGTCAAGGGGAGTAATCATGGAGATAGCCATTACAGCAGCCGGGAAGAATGCCACACTCACTGTCGCTTGTACAATAAGCGCTCCAACCAGCAACCAAAACACCTGAGCGAGGGCCATCCCCACGGTTGAGAGCCCGGTAATGAACAGGATAATGAAGAGAAGTTTCTTAACAGCAAACCGGTCAATGAGAAAGCCGACCAGAATGGTGGCAAACACCCCCCCTCCCCGTGAAATACCGAAGAGAGTGTTGGCCACTTCCAACTGCATTCCTTTCTCCTTTACCAGAAAGAGGGGAATAATACTGTAGATACCGGCAGTGGCCATCGCGGCCATAATCCAGAGGATAGCCATTATCCAAAAATCTGTGCGACGCAGTACCGTAGCATACCTGCTCCTTTTCTCCTCCTGCGGACGCGGGTCCGGGGCAAACACCCAGAAAAAGATAATGAACAGTGCGCACGCCCCGCTGAGTATGACAAAAAATGCCCTCCAATGATAAAAGCGGAGGGCAAAGGCTATCAGGATGGGCATGGCGAGAAAGCTGAAGGAAGGGGCCGTATCATGGAAAGCGAGGGCCTTGCCCCAGTTTCTCCGGCTAATTATCGACGTTATCAGAGGAACCGAGCATGGTAGATAGATTCCCGATGTGAAGCCAAGTAACAAGGAAAAAGCAGCAAAATAATAGTATGTCTGAGCATATCTGAAGCATATAAATACGAAGACCAGTGCTATGAAACTATATATGATAGACCGTTTATAGCCAATGTGTTTGGATATCCATCCTGACATGAATACAGCAATAGTAAGACCAGCGGACAAATAGAAAAATAGACTGCCTGCAAGGGCATGGGTGATGGCCAACTCATCTTCTATAATGGGAAGAAGGGGAGACAAGACGTTCCTGGTGGAGGAATTGAGGAACCACAGGCTCCAGAAGATCAAGAGCAGGAAGATTTTCATCGTTGCTGGTTATACACAATTCCGGATGAATGTTCAAGTGCCCAACAGCGATGCGATGCAGGTTCCAAATTACACATTTTTTCTTTAGACAGTGATGGGGAGGAAGAGAAAAAGGATGCGGAGAGCAATGTGTGCATAGAGGGCGGCCAGCACATCGTCGAGGACCACCCCGTAACCTCCTGGCACCGTTCGCTCTAAGAAGCGTATGGGTGGGGGTTTGATAACGTCAAAGGCGCGAAAGAGTATAAAACCGGCAAGGAGAGTGGGCCAGGTGGGAGGCAGGGCGATCATGACCGCCAAAAACCCCACCACTTCATCGATGACAACGGCCCCAGGATCATTTTGTCCTAATATGGTCTCCGCCCGATCGGCGGCCCAGCAGGCAAGCAGGGCGAGGCCTACCAGGCAACACAGGTAGAGCCAGAGGGGAAGCAGGGATAGGATGAGAAAGAGGGGGATGGCCGCCAGGGTCCCCGCAGTGCCCGGGGCGAAGGGGGAAAATCCCACCCCCCACCATGTCGCCAGCAGAATAATGAGCCGCCTCATCTAGGGTCTGACCCTCACCCCTCTGCCCCGGAGCCATGCCTTCACCTCGTTGACGGCATACTCCCGGTAGTGAAAGATTGAGGCTGCGAGCACGGCGCTTGCCCCCCCGATGGTGAGTCCTTCGTAGAGGTGCTCCAAGGTACCCACCCCTCCGGAGGCGATCACCGGCACCCGCACCTCTGCAACTACGGCGCGGGTGAGTTCCAGGTCATATCCCAGGCGGGTGCCGTCCCGATCCATGCTGGTCAGGAGGATCTCCCCGGCCCCGTATCCCTCCATGCGTTTGGCCCACTCAAGGGCATCGATCCCTGAGGGGGTCCTCCCCCCGTGGGTGTAGACCTCCCAGCCACCGTTCCTGCTCTTGGCATCGATGGCCACCACGATGCACTGGCTCCCGAATCGCTCCGCGGCCCGCTGGACGAATTCAGGCTCTGCTACCGCCGCGGTGTTGATGCTCACCTTGTCCGCCCCCGCCTTCAAGAGGTCGCGGATATCCTTCAAGGTCCGCACCCCCCCTCCGACGGTCAGGGGCATGAAGACCTCTTCGGCGGTGCGACGCACCACCTCGAGGATGATCGGTCGCCGCTCATGCGAAGCGGTGATGTCAAGGAAGGTCAGTTCATCGGCCCCTTGCTGGTCGTAGGCCTTGGCGTTTTCTACGGGATCCCCTGCATCGCGCAGGTTCACAAAATTGGTCCCCTTGACCACCCTGCCGTCCTTGACATCGAGACACGGTATGATCCGTTTGGCCAGCATAGCTTTGCTTTAGTTCCCTTTCGCGACCCTGATGGCCTCGGCCAGATCCACGGTCCCCTCATAGAGGGCCCGCCCGGTGATGACCCCCTCAACCCCAAAGGGGGCCAGTTCCTTCACCGCTTTAATATCCTCCAGTGTCCCCACCCCGCCGGAGACGATGAGGGGGGTCTGTACTGCTTGGGCCACCTCATGTGCCTGGACCAGATTGATCCCCCCCCCCACTCCATCCCTGCTGATATCGGTGAAGATGATAACCGAGACACCGTATCCTTCCATCTCCTTGGCGAGATCAGCCGCCCTGCGCGAGGTCCCTGTGAGCCATCCCCGTATCATGACCTCTCCTTCCCGGGCATCGATCCCCACCGCAATCCGACCGGGGTATTGTTGACACGCCTCTTTGATCACGGAGGGGTCTTCCGTTGCAGCGGTACCCAGGATCACCCGCTCGATCCCCACGGCGAGCCATTCTTCGATGCCCCCCAGGTCCCTGATCCCCCCTCCCAGTTGAAGGGGGATGTCCACCGCCGCTCGAATCTCCTTGACCGCTTCAACGTTCATCGGGAACCCGGCCACGGCCCCATCGAGGTCGACCACGTGGATCCACTCAGCACCCGCATCCTTCCACCGCGCCGCCACCTCCCCCGGTTCAGGGGAATAGACTGTTTCCTCCTCCATTCTCCCCTGGCGCAGACGCACACAGCGACCCCCCTTGAGGTCTATAGCCGGGATCACGAGCATCAAAGAGAGCTACCGAGGGAGGGTAGGGAAGGTGCGCAGGATCGATTCAACGCCGATGGTGGCCCACCGCTCTACCGTCACCCACTGAGCGCCCCCTTTGAGAAAGGAGGAGATCTTCAGGGCGTTCTCGCTCAGGGAGTGTTGCGTCTCATCAAACCTGCCGCTCCAGGACACCTTCTTGTCCGCGACCGTAACCAGATGGGCATCAAAGGCCGCTGAGGCGGGATTCTCCACCCCAACGGCGCTTCCCTGGCGCTGCTCAAACCGATAAACCCCTCCGATCACCACCGCATAGACGCCGAGCTCCCGCCCGATCTGCGCGGCGACCCCGATCGGATCCTGACTGAAGATGTCGGGATCCATACTCTCGACAACGGCCTGCCCCTGAGCAAGGGGGATCACCTCACACCTGCCCAGACGATCGAGCTGCCGGTGGAAGATGGTCGTCATCTCAGGTCCCGACCGTGCCGGAAGCTCCCCGGCCCGGAAGAAGAAATCCTCCCAGAGCCCCTTGACTACCCGCTGCCCCCGCACCTCAGGCTCGAGGAGCAGAAAGGGGAGGACCGCCACCTTCTGGCGCGGCACGATCCGCTCCCCCCCCTCTTGGGAATGACACAAAGCGGGAAGAAGGAAGATGAGGAGCCCGAGGATGGCCCCCACGACTACGATCCTATTCTTTTTCATCTGACGTTTCATAGGCACTCCCCCATTAATGAAGTTATAGTTTTCCCTTGGTCGAGGGAACCCCGGATCTCCTCTCATCCAGGCAGGAGGCCGCATCCAGGGCCCTGCCGAACCCTTTGAAGATCGCCTCCACGATGTGGTGGAGGTTTGTCCCGTACAGCAGGTCAATGTGCAGGGTGATGCCGGCATGGTCCGCCATGGCCTTAAAGAAGGATTCTACCAACTCCGTGCTAAAGTCCTTGATCCTCCCCCTTGCCTTGACCCGATAGCCGAGATAGGGGCGACCGGAGATGTCCAGGGCCACCCTCCCCAGGGCCTCGTCCATAGGAACGAGGGCCTCCCCGAACCGCCTGATCCCTGCCCCATCCCCCAGGGCCTGCTTGATCCCCGATCCCAAAGTGATCCCCACATCCTCCACCGTGTGGTGAAAATCGACCTCCAGATCCCCCTTCGCCCGCACGGTTAGATCGAAGAGACCGTGCATGGCCATGAGGGAAAGCATGTGATCGAAGAAAGGGATCCCCGTGGAGATCTCCGCATTCCCCGTGCCGTCCAGGTCGACGGAGAGGAAGATATCAGTCTCTTTGGTCTTGCGCTCTATCTGCGCGCTGCGTCCCATTGTGTTACTCCTCCTTTCCCCTCATCTCGACGGACCGGGCATGGGCCTCCAGCCCCTCCAGACGGGCCAATCGGGCCACGTCCTCCCGTAACCCCTCCAGGGCATCCTGAGAACAGGAGAGGATATTGGTCCGCTTCAGGAAGTGCTCAACCCCGAGGGGGGAGGAGAATCGGGCCGTCCCTGCCGTGGGCAATACGTGGTTAGGCCCCCCCAAATAATCCCCCACTGCCTCGGGGGTATAGGGGCCGAGGAAAACGGTTCCGGCGTTCTGTACCTCCCCCAACCACCGCAGGGGGTCCTGGAGGGCCAGCTCCAGGTGTTCGGGAGCGATCCGATTGGCGATCCCCATTCCCTCAGCCAGGTCCCGTACGAGGATGATGATCCCATGGCGCTCAAGGCAAGCCGTGATAATCTCCTGCCGGGGGAGGGTCTTCGTCACCTGTGCCACCTCCTGCTCTACCTGCTGGGCGAACTGCGGGGAGGAGGTGATGAGTATTGGCCAGGCAATCTCATCGTGCTCTGCCTGCGAGAGGAGGTCGGCGGCGGCAAAACCCGGCGGCGTTGATCCATCGGCGAGCACCAGGATCTCACTCGGACCCGCCACCAGATCAACCATGACGACCCCATACAGCAGCCGCTTGGCCGTGGTCACGTAGGCGTTACCCGGCCCCACGATAATATCGACCTGAGGCACGGTCTCCGTCCCATAGGCTAGGGCGGCAATGGCCTGGGCCCCGCCGGCTCGCAGGACCCGATCGGCACCTGCTACCTGGGCCGCCGCCAAGATATAAGGGTTGGCACCCGTTTGTGATGGCGGGGTCATGACCACAACCTCTTCCACCCCCGCTACCTTGGCAGGGATGACGTTCATAAGCAGCGAGGAGGGGTAAGCAGCCTTCCCCCCCGGAACATAGACCCCTGACCTGGCCAGGGGACGCACCATCTGTCCCCGCACAATACCCTGTTCAGTATCAAACCAGGAGTGAACGAGCTGGTGCCGATGGAAGGTCTCGATGCGCCCTGCAGCCCGTTTGAGGGAGGCGAGTGCTTCCTGCTCCATATCCTTTGCAGCCTCCCCCCATTCCTTTTGAGGGACCTCCATTTTCTTCGGCGATATCTCAACTCCATCGAACTGGCGAGAATACCGAATCAGGGCCTCATCACCGTTGGTCCGCACCCCCTCGATGATCTCCCGCACCGCTTCTTCAACCCCCGTCATCTCCTCCCGCCTCTGGGAGAGGATGGCATCCAGTTCCCGCTTAAACCCCTTATTCCTGCTCTCCAGTATCCTCATCTAGATCAACCTCCTTCACGAGAGCCCCCAGTGCAACGAGCTTCTCAACCAGATCTTCATATCCACGCGCCAGGTGATAAGCCCGAGAGATTACCGTCTCCCCCTCGGCAGCCAGGCCAGCCAACACCAGCGAGGCGCTGGCCCGCAGATCGGTGGCCATCACCGGCGCCCCGCTCAACTGGGGCACCCCAGTGACAATAGCGGTGGAGCCCTGCACCCGAATATCGGCGCCCATCCTTTTCAGCTCGCTGACATGCATAAATCTATTCTCAAAGATGGTCTCAGTGATGGCACTGAGTCCATTGGACACCGTCATCAACGCCATAAACTGTGCCTGCATGTCGGTGGGGAACCCCGGATAGGGGTGGGTCTTGACATCAACGCTCCTGACCCTGCGGTCACCCACAACCCGCACCTCCCCTTCATCTAGGGGTGTAATCTCCACTCCTACCTGCCGCAGCTTCCCCACCACGGCCTCCATGTGTGCCAACCGGCACCCCCTGATCAGGACATTCCCCCTCGTGATCCCCGCCGCCACCATCAGGGTACCCGCCTCAATCCGATCGGGCATGATGGCGTACTGAACCTGCTGTAATTGCTTTACGCCCCGAATGGTTATCACCGCAGTCCCCGCACCCTCGATCTCGGCCCCCATGGCGGTCAGGATATGGGCCAGTTCTTCAACTTCGGGCTCACAGGCAGCATTCTCAATGACCGTGGCCCCCTCGGCGAGAGCAGCTGCCATCATGAGATTCTCCGTCCCGGTGACCGTGGGGATATCCAGGTAGATCCGCCCCCCCCTGAGTCTCCGGGCCCGGGCCTTGATGTAGCCGTGCTCCAACTCGATCTGGGCCCCGAGCTGCTCCAGGCCCTTAAGGTGGAGATTAACCGGCCTCGCCCCGATGGCGCAACCGCCGGGGAGCGAGACCACGGCCTCCCCCATCCTGGCCAGCAACGGACCCAGGACGAGTACGGAGGCCCGCATGGTCTTCACCAGGTCATACGGGGCGGTGACCCCCTTGACACCTGAGGTGTCAACCCGCAGTTCAGCTTTCCCTTCCCACCTGAGCTGTGCGCCGAGGTTCTCCAAGAGGGCCTGAAACGTATCGACATCGCGCAGGCGGGGGCAGTTGGTGAAGGTGCAGGCCCCCTCAACCAGGAGGGCAGCAGCAAGGGCGGGGAGGGCCGCATTCTTGGCCCCGCCGGCCTGGACCTCCCCCACCAGTCGCTCACCCCCTTCGATAACGATCCCCTTCATCGCCGTCCTTTTATATTCTCAGGCATAATCCCCAGCATAATCAATGGCTGAGCCATTGGGCCTTGATCACCCGCTTAACTCCAGCGTAGTCCGGGATGAGATCAATATGCGTGAAACCCCGCTCCTGCAGCATTTCCGCCACCTGCGGATCCTGTCCCTTCCCCATCTCTAAGAGGAGCCACCCCCCCTCAGTCAGAAAATCGGGGGCGCCCTCGGCGATCTCCCGCAAAAAGCGCAACCCTTCCTCCCCGCCGTCCAGGGCGGTGAGGGGCTCATAATCCCGCACCTCCGGAGCCAGCTGGAGGATCTCCCCGGTGGGGATATAAGGGGGATTGGAGCAGATGAGGTCAAAGGGACCCTCCCCAGAGGGAAAGAGATCCTCAAGGATCAACTGAATTCGCCCCATCATCCCGTGCGCCTCGACGTTCTCCTGGGCCAGGGAGCGGGCATCAGGTGAGATATCCGTGGCCACGATCTGCGCCTCCTCCAGTTCCGAGGCCAGGGCGATGGCCACTGCCCCGCAGCCATGGCCGATCTCCAAGACCTGCAGAGGGGGCTGCAGCCCTTTGCCGATCCGCACGGCCTCCTCTACCAGGTGCTCGGTCTCCGGCCGCGGGATGAGACATTCGGGGCTCACCGAAAATTTCATGGACCAAAACTCCTTATGCCCTATAATATAGGCGACAGGCTCCCCAGCGGTGCGCCGTTGGATCATCTCCCGATAGACCGCTCGCTCCCCCTCCTTGAGCGGGGTATCGTAATTGAGATAGAGCCCCATCCGATCGATACCCAGGAGGTGGGCGAGGAGCACCTCTGCCTCCAGGCGAGGATTATCCATCCCCTTTTTCTGAAAGTGCTCGGTCGTCCATGTGATGACCTTCAGCACAGTCCAGCGCTCCTGGGCCATTAACGACTCGCTGTCCCCTCCCCGTGCTGCAAGGCCTCAGCCTGATAATGGGAGGTGAGGGCACCGATGATCTCTTCCAGGTTCCCCTCTAAGACCCACTCCAGCTTATAGAGGGTAAGACCAATACGGTGCTCGGTAACCCTCCCCTGAGGGAAATTATACGTCCTGATCCGCTCACTGCGATCCCCCGTGCCCACTTGGCTGCGTCGCTGTTGTGCCATCGCCTCATGCTGCCGCTGTTGCTGTATATCGAGCAACCGCGCCCGGAGGACCTTTAAGGCCTTGGCCCTATTCTTGTGCTGAGACTTTTCGTCCTGACAGGTCGTTACGATGCCCGTAGGGATATGGGTGATCCTGACCGCCGAGTCGGTGGTGTTGACATGCTGCCCTCCAGGGCCAGATGACCGGTAGACATCGATCTTGAGGTCCTTGGGATCAATTTCCACCTCTACCTCCTCGGCCTCGGGCAGAACCGCCACGGTGACTGTCGAGGTATGGATCCTCCCCTGAGACTCGGTGACAGGGACTCGTTGTACGCGATGTACTCCGCTCTCATACTTTAATCTACTATAGACCCCCTTCCCCTCGATGAGGGCGATGATTTCCTTGAATCCTCCTACCCCGGTGGGGTGCTGGCTGAGGATCTCCGCCCGCCAGTTATTCATTTCAGCGTACTTGGTGTACACCCGAAAGAGGTCAGCGGCAAAGAGGGCTGCTTCCTCTCCGCCGGTCCCTGCCCTGATCTCCAGGACGATGTTCTTCTCGTCGTTGGGGTCTTTGGGCAGAAGGGAGATGAGTAGCTCACCCTCCACCCGCTCCTTCTCCTCGTTCAGTGAGGCCACCTCTTCTCGGGCCATCCGCTTGAGTTCCTCATCTGTTTCCTGGAGGAGGGCCGTGTCTTCCTCGATGCGCTTGATGAGGTCCTGATATCGCCGGAAACGCTCCACGACGCGCCTTAACTCTGCATGTTCCTTGGCACATCGCTGGTACTCCTCTCTGCGGGCAACCACCTGGGGGTCACCCATGAGGCGTTCCAGCTCCTCATGCCGAGCCTCAGCTTCTTTCAGCCTCCCCACGATTTCTTTGTTCAAGATCTCTTGCCTCCTATAAAAGACGCCACAGCGCCTTCCCTCAGGACCAGCGGGTTAATGAGTGATTTACTATACTATGGGAGTGGATAGCTCCAAAGGGTAGCTGCAGACGCCCTCTTCAACACTTCCCCCCCCCTCTCGTGCTGGGCACACTATATTATATCATCGGTTATGCGCAGAATTTCTCTGCCTCGGCCGGGGAGGAGTCCGCCAACCTATCCCTTCTTTTGCTCCTCCTGGAGGTGTTTGTACTTGCGGGTAAATTTCTCGATCCTGCCCGCTGTGTCCATCAACTTCGCTTTGCCCGTAAAGAAGGGGTGACAGCGGGAACAAATGTCCACCGAATAGTCCGTGCGTGTGGACTTGGTCTGAAAGGTGGCCCCACAGGCGCAGGTGATGGTGGTGTCATGCATCTCAGGGTGAATTCCTTTTTTCATCCCTCAACTCCCTTAAGTGTTCTGAGATAATACTAGCATGTTCTGTCCAGATTTTCAACCCCGTCACTGGTTCATAGTATCCAAGAATTCCCGGTTGGAAGCGGTCTTGCGCAATTTATCCATGAGGAACTCCATGCTGTCAACGGTGTTCATGGGGGTCAGCACCCTACGCAAGAGCCAGATGCGCTCCAGGTCATTGGGCTCCAGCAAGAGTTCTTCTTTCCTCGTACCAGATCGGTTGACATCGATGGCCGGGAAGACCCGACGGTCCACCAGGCGTCGATCCAACATGAGCTCCATGTTACCCGTCCCCTTGAACTCCTCAAAGATCACCTCGTCCATCCTGCTCCCCGTGTCGATGAGGGCGGTAGCAATAATGGTGAGACTTCCGCCCTCTTCGATGTTTCGGGCGGCGCCGAAGAAGCGCTTGGGCCGCTGGAGGGCGTTGGCGTCTATCCCCCCCGAGAGTACCTTGCCGCTGGGGGGCACCACGGCGTTGTAGGCGCGGGCCAACCTGGTGATGCTATCCAAGAGAATGACCACGTCCCCTTGATGCTCCACCAGCCGCTTGGCCTTCTCGCTGACCATCTCGGCCACCTGCACGTGTCGTTGCGGTGGTTCATCAAAGGTGGAGCTGATCACCTCTCCCTCCACTGAGCGCTCCATATCGGTCACCTCTTCAGGCCGTTCATCGATGAGGAGGACAATGAGCGTCATCTCCTTATGATTAGCCATGATGCTGTGGGCGATGGACTGCAGGAGCATGGTCTTACCGGTTCGGGGAGGGGCGACGATGAGACCCCGCTGTCCCTTCCCGATGGGGGTGAGCAGATCCATCACGCGGGTGGAATAATCGTCGGGGCCGTACTCCAGGTTGACCTTTTCCCGCGGGTAGAAGGGGGTGAGATTGTCAAAAAGAATTTTGTCCTTCGCCGTCTCGGGGTCTTCGAAGTTGAACGTCTCCACCTTGAGGAGGGCAAAGTAGCGCTCTGACTCCTTAGGGGGCCTGATCTGCCCGGCGATGGTATCCCCTGTACGCAGGTTGAATCTCCTGATCTGCGAGGGTGAGACATAGATGTCATCGGGGCCTGGCAGGTAATTGTAGTCCGGGGAGCGGAGGAAACCGAACCCGTCCGGCAGGATCTCCAACACCCCTTCTCCATAGATGAACCCGTTCTTCTCCGCCTGGGCCTGGAGAATACCAAAGATCAACTCCTGCCTGCGCATATTGGCTGCCCCCTCTACGTTCAGCTCCTTGGCCAGGGATGCCAGGTCCGCAATCTTTTTCTGTTTTAAATCCCTCAAGTTGATCATTTCCGTATTCATGTTTTTTCTTTCTCCCTTATCACCTGATAAAATCTGGTTGTTTGCTCCTCAGTCTCCTCTATGGAGCCAGTGTTATTAATGATATAGTGGGCAGCGGAGACCTTTTCCTCCAAGGGAAGCTGGGTGTCTATCCTCCCCATCGCCTCCTGCCTGGATATCCCGTCCCGTGCCATGAGGCGTTGAATCTGGAGTTCTCTGGTAGCATAGACCACTACCACCAGATCTACCCGTTCGTGAGCCCCCGTTTCAATCAAGAGGGGTATATCCAGGACTACGTCATTACTCCTGCTTTCCCGCGCCCTCTTCCACATCTCCTCTCGAATGGAGGGGTGCAGAATCGCCTCCAGGTCCTTCCTGAGCTCCGGTTTCTGGGAAAAAACGATGCTCCCGAGCTTCCCGCGGTCGATCTCCCCCTCCTCGTTGAGTACCTCCTTGCCAAAGGTTTGCACCACCTCCTGCTTGATAGAAGTATCATGAGCCAGGATCTCATGGCTGATATCGTCCGCATCGATAACAGTCATCCCCAATCCCTTAAGAGTCCGAGAGACCAAACTCTTCCCGCTGGCGATCCCTCCTGTCAGGCCTATGGTCCTCGGCATCAAATATCCAGATTCTCCACCTGTAAGGCATGCTGCTCGATGAATCGCCGGCGCTCCTCCACCTGATCTCCCATGAGAATGGTAAAGATCTCATCCGCCACCACAGCGTCTTCCACCCGCACCTGGAGAAGACTCCGGCCCTCGGGGTTCATGGTGGTCTCCCAGAGCTGCTCGGGATTCATCTCGCCGAGGCCCTTGTATCGCTGGAGGGAGAGTCCTTCTTTGCCGATGTTGGTGATGTACTGCAACAACTCCCCCTTGGATTCTAACCGCTGCTGTCCGCCCTTGTGATAGATGATAAAGGGAGGGGTTTCGAACCCTGCGATGGATTGATAGAGGCCTATAATATCCCGGTATTCGACGGTCTCAACGAGCTCCCGGCTGATCTTCCTCGACACCGTCCTCCCATTTATCTGCCCCTGGAGGGGGAACTCAAAGAGATTGTGTTCTTCATCGGCGGTTATCTCTCCAACCTCCATCCCCGCTGACTGCAGGGCCTTGTGCAAGGATTGGAGTCGCTTCTTATTGCTGAAATCCTCGGCGCTTGCAACCTCCTGTTGCACCAGGGTCTTAACGGCCTCCCGGGGATAGCCTCTTCGTTCAAGCCTCCTCAGATAGTAATCATATCGGGAGAACTTGTTCAGGAGATCCAGGAGGCGCTTCCCCCCCAAGCGGGCCTGAGATCCCTTGAGCTCCAGCTCAATCTGCTCCAAGGCCCGTTCCAACAGCACGCGGTCCATCTCCTCATCATCCTTGAGGTACCGGTCCTGCTTTCCTATCCGTATCCGATAGAGAGGGGGCTGGGCTATATAGAGGTATCCTCGCTCAATGATCTCAACCATCTGGCGGTAGAAGAAGGTCAGCAGAAGGGTCCTGATATGCGAGCCGTCGACATCAGCATCGGTCATGATGATGATACGATGGTATCTGAGCTTCGAGAGATCCACCTCTTCCTTGTTAATCCCCACCCCCAATGCGGTGATAATCGTCTTGATCTCCTCGTTGGAGAGCATTTTGTCGAATCGGGCCTTTTCTACGTTGAGGATCTTTCCTTTGAGGGGGAGGATGGCTTGATGCTTGCGATCCCTCCCCTGTTTGGCTGAACCACCCGCTGAGTCCCCCTCAACGATATAGAGTTCACTATGGACTGGATCTCTCTCCTGACAGTCCGCCAATTTGCCGGGGAGGAGCGTGGTATCCATCCCGCCTTTTTTCCGAGCTAGTTCCCGTGCCTTGCGAGCTGCCATGCGGGCTCGTGCGGCATCAATTACCTTGGCCAATATCTTGCGGGACACGGTGGGGTGCTCCTCGAAGTAGCTCCCCAGCTTTTCGTTGGCCAAGGTCTCTACATATCCTTTTACCTCGCTGTTACCCAGCTTCGTTTTCGTCTGTCCCTCAAACTGGGGGTCCGGGATCCGCACGCTGATCACCCCCACGAGCCCTTCACGAACGTCGTCCCCGCTCAGCCCTTCCTTCAGGTCCTTGAGAAGGTTGCGGTTAACCGCATAGGTATTGATGGTCCTGGTCAGGGCAGATTTGAGTCCTACTAAATGAGTCCCGCCCTCATGGGTATTGATGCTGTTCACAAATGAAAAAATGGTTTCTTTATAGGTGTCGTTATACTGAAGCGCAACTTCAATATAGGCATCATTCTTCGTTCCTTCAAAGTAGATAGGCTTAGGATGGATGCAATTCTTGGCACGATCAAGGTACTCAACAAAAGAGATAATTCCCCCTTTATAAAAGAACTGATTACTCTTATCGTTGCGCTCATCCTCAATGGTTATGGTAATCCCCTTGTTGAGAAAGGAGTGCTCTCGCAATCGTTGTGAGAGGAGATCGTAGCTGAACTCCTGATCACTAAAGATCTCGGTGTCTGGCTTAAAAGTAATGGTCGTTCCTGTTTTCTTTGTCTTCCCCTCGGTCTGCAAGGGGGTTGTCTTTTTTCCCCGCTCGTACCGTTGCGAATAGACTTTCCCTCCTCGCTTAATCTCCAGCTCCAAATACTCCGAGAGCGCGTTTACTACGGAGAGCCCTACACCGTGGAGTCCTCCGGAAACCTTATAGCTCCTTTTGTCAAACTTTCCGCCAGAGTGCAGTTTTGTGAGGACTACTTCAACGGCTGGTTTTTTTTCTTGTTTGTGGATGTCGACAGGAATTCCTCTTCCGTTATCTTTCACCGTGACGCTATTATCTAAATGAATCACCACGTCTATTTTTGTACAATGCCCTGCAAGGGCCTCATCAATGCTGTTATCCACCAATTCTTCCGCTAAATGATGCAGTCCCTCTACACCGGTATTGCCGATGTACATAGATGGTCTCTTACGAACAGCTACTAATCCTTCCAAGACCCTGATGTGTCTAGAATCATAATTCTCTTTGCTATCTTCTTTCAAAGAATCTCTTATCTCTTGCACAGCTCTCTCCTTGTGGGTTCTGTAATAATTGCGGTTAGCAGGAAATGTCTTGTTTGTTGATTGGTGGCATAATGAGCTGACGTACTTATTGACGCATTGGCATTATGACATAGAGATAATTTTCTTCATCCACGGGCCGTATCACCCCAGAACTCAATTCCTCCTTTAACTCCATCTGTACCTTATCTGTATCCATAATATGTAAGACATCCAACAGGTATCGAGCGTTAAAGCTCACGTCTAAAGAGTCCCCTTGATAATCAATCTTTATCTCCTCTTGCACATTACCTATATCTGGTCCGCCCGTTCTAATCTCCATTACGTCGCCGTGAATAGAAAATTTAACCCCCTCTCCTTTTTCGCTGGCTATAACTTGTGCCCTTCGTAAAGCACCGGTAAATTGCTTACGATCCAGTATAATATGTTTGTCATTTCCTGAAGGTATAACTTGCTGATAGTCAGGATATTCTCCCTCTAGGAGGCGAACAACCACTATTGTCTGCTCTGTTTTAAATACACAGTTGTTATCAAGAAGTGAAATAGCTATTTCTGTTTCTTCATTATCTCCCAAAACCTTTTTTAATTCTGTTAATCCTCGTCTGGAAATTATAATGCCTTTTTCTCCCAAGGTAGACTCCTGCTCTTTATCTATCATAGACAATCGATGCCCATCGGTCGCCACCATGCGGAAATAATCCTTTTTCTCTCTTTTCACCTTCTCCATATAAATCCCATTGAGATTGAATCGAGACTCCTCTGATGAAGCGGCAAAGACTGTCCTTTCTATCATTTCCAAGAGATCAGCAGATCCCACCCTGAAGTAATCAGAACCCTCTGTTTGGGGAAAAGTGGGGAATTCTGCGGGATCTAATCCAGGGAGGTTAAACGTCGTCTTGCCGGTCTTGATTGATACCCAAAAGTTTTCTCCGCTTTGTATCTCGACCTGTTCTTCTGAAAGTTCTCTCATAATATCGTAGAGCTTCCGCGCTGATACACAGATTGATCCCTTCTCCACTTTTTCAGCTTCGGTAATCTCCATCACCCCAATTTCTAGATCTGTTGCTATGATATGTAGGTTGTTTTTTTCTCCAGAAATTAATATATTTGAAAGAACCGGAATAGTACTTCTCCGTTCTGCAATACCCTGAATTTTCCCCAAACAGGTTTGAAAAGTACTTTTTTCTATTACGAATTTCATAATATTGCTCCTTAAATAATTAGTAGTAGTAATAAGTCCTGTGAAAAGGTTGATATCTCATATACTATATTGATATTACATAATTAGTTTATGTTTACTGTTTTTGCTTACCTGCGTTTATTACTGTGCACAACTATCCAGTGATTACTTTTATGAGATCGGCTATAACATTTTTTGTATATTGATCATTGTTACATTTTTCTTCTATTTTCTTCAAGGAGTGGATAACGGTAGAGTGGTCTTTTCCGCCAAACTTTTCACCTATCTCAATAAGGGAGGAGTTGGTGAGTTTTCTGGAAAGGTACATACCTATCTGCCGAGGTACCACAAATTGTTTGAGACGCCTTTTTGATCTGAGATCTTTCTGTTTCAGGTTGAAATAAGAGGAAACTTTTTTCTGTATACTATCGATCGTGATGACCGTTTCCTTGTCTTGAATAAAATTTTTCAAGGCCTCCTTCGCCAAGTCCAAGTTAATCTCTTGTCTGGTGAGGGAAGCAAAGGCCCCGAGTCGAATGAGACAGCCTTCTAAGATGCGGACATTCGAGTTGATATGGGAGGCTAAGTAGAAGGCTACTTCATTAGGGATATAGATATTTTCTAGCGCCGCCTTTTTCTTGAGAATGGCCACCTTAGTTTCTACATCGGGAGGCTGAATATCAGCGATAAGACCCCACTCAAATCTCGATTTCAACCGCTCTTCAAAATCAGGGATCTCGCGAGGCAGCTTATCACTCGTGATGACAATTTGCATTTTGTTCTCATATAAGGAGTTGAAAGTATGGAAGAATTCTATCTGTGTCCGTTCCTTGCCGGATATAAACTGGATGTCATCTATAAGGAGCACCTCTATATGCCTAAATTTCTTTCTAAAGCCATCCATTCGCTCAAATCGAATGGAATTGACCAGTTCATTCGTGAATTCCTCAGAGGAGATGTAGCATACCTTGGTCGGGTTATTGACCGTCCTGCTCTTTATTATTCTATGTCCGATGGCATTTAACAGATGGGTCTTCCCCAAACCAACCCCCCCATAGACAAAGAGAGGATTATATCTTCTCCCCGGGGTATCGGCTACCGCTTGGGATGCTGCATGGGCAAATTGGTTTCCCGCGCCAATTACAAAGTTATCAAA
Organism: uncultured Thermodesulfobacteriota bacterium; assembly: GCA_964459135.1. Classification (GTDB taxonomy): domain Bacteria; phylum Desulfobacterota; class B13-G15; order B13-G15; family RBG-16-54-18; genus CAYWLI01. Next base: position 47,824 of record CAYWLI010000001.1, read on the forward strand.
CGTATAACGGGGGTTGAACATACGGCTGGCCAAATCCTCATCGCCCCCCCCATCATCTGTCGTAGCTGAAGATTCCGTCACGTGAGGGGGCTTTACCTTTTTTACCTGAAGAGATACCGAGTAATTCTCCCCCGTAAGTTTATAGAGGGCCCCCTTGATGGTATGTAAATAGTGCTCAGCGACCCAGTCACGGAAGAAGTTATTGGGGACCCCAAGAATAAGCTTCTTCTCATCGAGGGACTGAAAGATGATGGGTTTAATCCATGTCTCGAAACTGTTGACATTTATCTGTCCCTTGATGGTCTCTAAGACCTGTTGCCAGAAGTTATCCATAATGTGTATATACGTGAGTCTTTTAGCAGCCTTGCGTTCTCTTGTTAAAGGAATTTCAACATTTATTCCACAATTTGTGGATATCTGGTTGTGATAGGATTTGGGAAGAGTTTTGAAAAAGCCTCTTTATATAACCGTTTCTAAATTTTTCCGCCGAAGACTTGTAGTGCTGTAACAGGGTACACACCATCTGTAGCAAAAAATGAGATTTAGGTCAAGTCCTTTTTCTCCTTTTCCACGAGTCGAGCCACGCCCACCACCTTTTCCCCTTCGTCCAAACCGATGAGCCTCACCCCCATGGTATTTCTCCCCCGCAGGGGGATGTCCCCTACTGAGAATCGCAATATCGTACCCTTGTCCGTGATCAAGATCACTTCATCCTCTTCCACCACCTGGAGAACTCCCACCACCGGCCCATTCTTATCGGAGACGAGGGTGTTAATAACCCCCTTGCCGCCTCGATTTTGACATCGGTACTCAGACAAAAGGGTCCTCTTGCCGTACCCCTTTTCAGTCACGCTGAACAGCGCGGCCCCTTCCTGGAGTATCTCCAAATCCACCAGTCGGTCTTGCGGCTCAAGGGTGATCCCCCGCACGCCACTGGCTGCCCTCCCCATCTCCCGAAGTTGCCCCTCTTTGAACCGAGTCGCCTTCCCCAAGCGCGTCCCCACAAATATCTCTCTTTTTTCTTCTGTAAGCTTGGCATCCACCAGGGCATCCCCCTCCTTCAGGCGCAGCGCGATGATACCATCTGCGCGCGGGTTGCTGAAGGCCTGCAGGGCGGTCTTTTTTATCATCCCCTTCTTGGTGGCCATGATGATGAACGTTCCCGGCGCGAACTCCCTGACCGGGAGGATGGCCGTGATTCGCTCCTGAGAAGAAATGTTGATAAGGTTGACCAAGGCCTTCCCCTTGGCAGAAGGGGCTGCCTGCGGTACCTGGTGCACCTTGAGCCAATAGATCTTCCCCCCATCGGTAAAGAAGAGGATATAGTGGTGTGTTGAGGCGACGAAGATGAGCTCCACGAAATCCTCGTCTTTGACAGTAATTCCGACCCTCCCCTTCCCCCCCCGGCGTTGGCTGCGATACAAACCCGCAGGTGTCCGTTTGGCGTAGCCGGTGTGAGTTATGGTGACCACCATGTCTTCTTCAAGGATGAGGTCTTCAAGACGCACATCGCCTCCATCCTCGACAATCTGAGTCTGACGGTGGTCACCGAATTCCTCTTGGATATCCCGCAGCTCCTTGACGATCACCTCCATCAGAAGCCGCTCATCGCCGAGGATCTGTCTGAGCCGGGCAATCTCCTTGCTCAGCTTTTCAAACTCATCGGAGATCTTTTCCCGCTCCAAGCCGGTGAGGCGCTGCAGCCGCATCTCCAAGATGGCCTGAGCCTGGGCATCGGTGAAATCGAAATGCTTCACCAATCCTTCCTTGGCATCGGCCGGTGTCTTTGACTTCTTGATCAATGCAATGATGGCGTCGATGTGCTCTAATGCCTTGAGCAACCCCTGGAGGATGTGGGCGCGGGCCTCGGCCTCGCGCAGTTCGTGTCGGGAGCGACGGGTAACCACCACCTTGCGATGTTCGATGAAATGTTCAATGAGCGCCTTTATATTCAAGACAATGGGTCTATTCTCCACCAAGGACAGAAGGATGATGCCGAAGGATACCTGCATCTGCGTGAGCTTATAGAGTTGGTTGAGGATCACCTCAGCCATCTCGTCTTTTCTGAGCTCCAATACCATCCGCATCCCCTCGCGGTCGGATTCATCCCGCACCTCTGTGATCCCTTCGAGGCGCTTTTCGTGCATCAACTGGGCGATCTTCTCCACGAGGCGGGCCTTGTTTACCTGATAGGGGAGTTCCGTGATGATGATGCGATCCCGCCCCCCCTTTTGTTTTTCCACCAGGGCCCGTGCCCGGAGCTGGATGACCCCCCGGCCCGTCTGATAGGCCGACCTGATCCCCTCCTTCCCACAGATGAGGGCGCCGGTAGGGAAATCAGGACCGGGCACGTATTCCATTAACTCCTCGATGGTTATCGCCGGATTCTCTATCTGGGCGCAGATGGCGTCCAGCACCTCGGTAAGGTTGTGAGGGGGAATGTTGGTGGCCATTCCCACGGCGATCCCTGCGGAGCCGTTGATCAGCAGGTTCGGGACACGAGTTGGGAGCACCGATGGTTCGACAGTAGTTTCATCGAAGTTCGGGACGAAGTCCACGGTGTCCTTATCGATGTCGGCGAGCAGTGCCTCGGCAAGCTTGGTGAGACGTGCCTCGGTGTATCGGTAGGCGGCTGCGGAATCGCCATCGATGGATCCGAAATTCCCCTGGCCGTCCACAAGCGGATACCGCATGTTAAAGTCCTGGGCCAGGCGCACCATGGTGTCGTAGACTGCGCTGTCGCCGTGGGGATGATATCTTTTCAGCACCTCGCCGACTACACCGGCGCTCTTCGAATACTTCTTGTTGTGAAGGAGGCCTTCCCGGAACATGGCATAGAGGATGCGCCGGTGTACGGGCTTGAGGCCATCCCGAACGTCCGGGAGTGCCCGCCCGATGATGACGCTCATGGCATAATCCATATAGGATTTGCGCATCTCGTCTTCGATATTTACCGGCACCATTCCGCTTGTGGGAGATGTCACGATATCCTCCGGAAACCAAATTGGCTCCATTATATCAGAAGGGAGGGGTGTTATCAAGGAAGAGGTTTGCCGTATCGTTTCTCCATCAGCCTGTACTCCTTGACAAGGGGTAAGGTGAGGCTGTAAGATGCCCACGAGGTGAGGGAGAGTGGTGGACTATGAACGCCCCGATCTCGCTCCGTATGCCTCCCGTAGCGCTCAATCCAAGGGGAGAAGGTATTCGGAGGAATTCAAGGACGATCGGCCTGCCTTTGAGCGGGATCGGGACCGTATAATCCACTGCGCTGCCTTCCGGAGGCTGGAGTATAAGACCCAGGTCTTTGTCAACCACGAGGGTGACTATTATCGGACCCGCCTTACGCACTCCCTGGAGGTGGCCCAGATCGCCCGGGGGATCGCCCGCAAGCTGAGCCTTAACGAGGAGCTCACCGAGGCCATCGCCCTGGCACACGACCTAGGGCATACCCCATTCGGCCATGCGGGAGAGGACGCCCTCGATGCCCTGATGGCGGATTACGGGGGCTTTGAGCACAACCTGCAGAGCCTGCGGGTCGTGGAGCTTTTGGAGGAGCGATACCCCCATTTCTCCGGCTTGAACCTGACCTTTGAGACAAGGGAGGGGTTGGCCAAGCACTCCTCCTATCATGACTCCCCTACTGTAGACCTCTCAGAATATGAGATGGGCCTCGCCCCGGCACTGGAGGCTCAGATCATCAACCTGGCGGACGAGATCGCCTACAACAACCACGATATCGATGATGGCGTGGAGTCGAATTTTATCCAGCGGGAGGAACTCTTAGACGTCCCCCTCTGGAAAGAGGTCTTCGGGAGGGTGGAAAAGAAATACCCCCATGCTACCTTACAGGCGAAGACGTACACGGCCATCAGCTCACTCATCGGTCTGCTGATCCAGGATGTCATCGCCCAGACCGAACGGAATATAGAAGAACACGGCATAAAAACAGTGGAGGATGTACGGAGGTTTGGGAAAGAACTGGTCAGCTACAGCCCTTCCATTCAACAAGAGAGCGACCTTCTGAAGGAATTCCTGCACAAAAGGCTGTATCGCCACTGGCGGGTGGAGCGAATGCGGATCAAGGCCGAACGGTTCATCACCGAGCTCTTCACGGCCTACGTGGAGACCCCCACCTTGGTTCCCGAGGGGTATCGGCGGCGCGTGGATGAGGAGCCCGTACCGAGGATGGTCTGCGATTACATCGCCGGTATGACCGACCGCTTTGCCCTTGATGAATACAAAAAGCTCTTCGACCCCTACGAGAAAGTATAAGAATGATCGAAGATCCCTATGAAAAGATATAGTAATGGTCGAAGACCCCTACGAGTATGAGAAAGTATGATCATGGCGGAATTCCCCCCCCTGATACAGGCGATGCTTGATCCTGCCTTCTATCCCCATAACCCGAAGGAGGTGGAGCTCATCCAAACCCATATTTCATACCTCTTCCTCACCGGAGAGGTGGTCTATAAGGTCAAAAAGCCGGTGAACTTTGGATTCCTGGATTTCACCACCTTGGAGAAAAGACGCCATTTTTGCCAGGAGGAGATCAGGCTGAACAAACGATTCTCTCCGGAAGTTTATTTAAAAGCAGTTCCCATCTCCCGTGTTGGTAATGCCTTCCGCGTGGGAGATGATACAAGAGTGGTGGAATATGCTGTCACGATGAGGCGTATCAATGAGGATCACATGCTCTACCGGCTCCTGGAGGCAGGAAAGGTGGGTTCTGAAACAATGCAGCGCATCGGGAGGCACCTTGCCAAAGCCTATGCAGCCATACCCAGTGATGAGAAAGCCCAGGCCTTCGGCAGCTTGGATGTCATCTCCATCAATATAGTGGAAAACTTCGAGCAGACCAAGAAATATATCAGTGGTCCCATTACACATGAACAGTTTGATGCTATCGAGTCATGGAGTCTCTCTTTTATGAAGAAGAAGAGAGCTTTATTCGAGCAACGGGTGGCTCAGGGTTTTATCAAAGACTGCCATGGCGATTTGCACCTACAGCACATCTGCGTGGAAGGGGAGAAGATATACATCTTCGACTGCATCGAGTTCAATGAACGGTTTCGCTTTGGCGATGTGGCCTCAGACGTGGCGTTTCTCGCCATGGACTTGGATTTTAACGACCATCCTGACCTCGCGAAGACCTTTGTTCATGCCTACACCGAGGCATCAGGCGATACCACCCTGGCGAAGGTCCTACCGTTCTACAAAGTATACCGGGCCTATGTAAGGGCCAAGGTGACCTCATTTATGCTCGATGACGCCGGGCTTGATGAGCGAACAAAAGAGGAAGGTTTTCAGCGAGCAAAACAATACTATGACCTGGCACTTGCATATGTGAAGGGGAATATCTAGAGATGATACACCTTGACGGGAATAAACTGGGTTTATATGCTTTAAGAGACCAAAGAGTAATACATTAGGCAATGAAGATAGACCTTCACATACACTCAAAAGACGGTTCAGACGGGCGTTGGTCCCTGGAGGCTATCTTTGCTGAGGCGCACAAACGGGGGATCGATCTGATCTCGATTACTGACCACGACTCCATCCATGCGCAAGAACAGGCACGTGAGCTGGCCCGATCCTACGGTATCGCGTATCTTACCGGCGTGGAAATGAACGTGACCTTCTCTCACCCGGATTACAAGGGGGGAAGGCCCGTCTCCCTCGATGTGCTCGGATATCAGTACGATATCCACTATCCGCCTCTCGTTGAGAAACTCGAAACCCTCAGGAATTACCGGAAGCAACGGGCGGAGCAGATCCTGGAGAATCTCAATCGCGAATTCGTCAAAGAAGGGCTGGAGGAATTTACCTCTGCGGACCTTGAAGCGATCGAGGCGACGGTTGATGGGGCCCTTGGCAGGCCCCACATCGCCGATTACCTGATCAAAAGGGACATTGTGGCCACCAAGCAGGAGGCCTTTGACCGCTATCTGGTCCAGTGCGATGTGCCCAAGATGCCGGTGAGTCTCAAGGAGGCATCCGAGCTCATCCGTGGAGCCGGAGGAAAGGTTGTGCTTGCCCACCCCGACGACCCAAACGGTACTTCTTTGATACATCTGACCCCCTCATTGCAGGAGCAATTTCAGATTATCCAAGACACCATGATGGCATATATCGACGGGGTGGAGTGCTGGCACTCACGCCATGACAAGGAGACCACGGAGGCATACCAGGCCTTTGCTCAAAAGATGGGGCTCATGGTCTCCGGGGGTTCGGACTGCCATCAGGACCCCGTGCTCATGGGGGAAGTGGATATCCCCGATTATGTGGGGGAGCAATTTGTGAGCGATACAAAAATGCTCAATTCACATCTGCAAGGAGCTACACGATGAGGATACCGTTTAAGGAGTTTGTTGCAAAGGAGATGGATGATGATGCAATCCTGATCGCGTGCGGGCTTCCCGCCACCAATAAGACCGAGACCATGGAGGTTGTTGCGCGGCTCAAGGGGTATGAGATGCTGCGTACGGATATCATTCGTCAAGAGGTGCTCAAGGGGGAGGATATCTTCGATGAAAAGGTGGCCGCGAATATGGACAAGCGAAAGATGGTCTATGACCGGATGTTCTCAAGGGCAAATGATCTCGCCTCCGAAGGGAAAGGGGTCATTATGGATGCCACCTTTATCAATCAGAAACTCAGGATGCGGGCTGCGGAGGTAGCTGCACGAAACAATAAGACCTTTATAATCCAGCAGACCCAGTGCCCCGAGGAATATTCTCTGAACAAGATCTCCAAAAGGACAAAGGATAATTATGAATCCAATGCCTTGACCCCACAGGCATATTTTAATAATAAGGAGAGATTCGAACCCGTTGCCCTCGAAGAGGTCAAGGCCAGGTTCCCTAACCTCTCCATAGTCCACCTCGTGGTGGACACGGCATCGGATTCAGCGGATGAGTGGTATGTGATAGAGAAGATTACGAAGTAATTCCCATGACGGCACCGCCATTACGAACGATGAAAATGCCATCTACTCCCTCTCCCGCTGGCGGGAGAGGGGTGGTCCCGCTCCGCTTTGCACAAATCAGAGAATGCGGGATGCCGCTCCCGCTCTTCAATATAGAGATAAGGATTACGGGATCCCGAAGCGGGAAAGGCGGCAGGTGAGGGTGGATATGCTATCAAATGATTCCCCCTCACTGTAATCCTCTCCCCCCTGGGGAGAGGAAATAAATTTATATTCTTCGTAACTTAGAGGGATTCGAAGACGGGTAAAAAGAAAGAGGTGAAATCCGAAGTTCAGGCTTCAATGGGCGATAGTTATTTTAGGATGTTAACCATGTCCAGAGTTACCAAATGCATTGTCGTCTTGTTGCTCATAGTCTTAATCGGTGCTCTCGTTCTCTCCTGTGCCCCCCGCGCGCGGCATGGGCGCTGTCCACCAGGTCAGCACTGGGTCTCGGGCCATCATAGACCCAATGGAGTCTGGGTCCCAGGGCACTGCGCACCGAATTAGATTGCTCGAGAGAGAACCTTAAAGGGTTTAAACGAGTTGTTCGCGGGGCCTTGAAGAGATGTATGAGTTGAGGGGTGATGAGCGTCAATCAGCTCACGCCGTAAGCTCAATGACCTTCGCCTTGTTCAGGTCCATGGTTCCCACCCCCAGACGCGCGGCCACGCGCAGGTAGGGGACGATCATGTCGGTGAAGTAGGTCTCGTCGTGTTCCTCCATGATGTGCGAGCAATAGGTGTCTAAGGCCACCATGTCTCCGCTCAGGATAAATCGGTTGATCCCCTGTTTGACTTCTCCCTTTCCCTTGGTGGGACCCCCCTTGGTGAGGATGGCCCTGGCATCCACGATGGAGAGCTCAGGGCGCACCGCATCGGCGAACTCGGCCAGAGCGGTCATGAAGTGGGTCTCATCGCGGAAAGCGGCCTTAGTACGCTCGTCAGCCCCCTTTATCCCCTTTTGTATGCCTTCTCCCCGGATGTGGGAGTCCCAGCGCTGGGCCCCATAGATTGCTCCAAACTGGTTTTTCAGGGCACAGGTGAGAAAGGAGGTATGATGCCTCTTCAAACAGGGCATGTTGATGATGATTGGGGCTTGATGGATCTTCTTATGCACGATGATCTCAGGGTAGGCTCGCCAGCCATCTTTCCTGGTCTTGACGTATTCCCGCCGCCGACCCGCGTCACCGATGGTGACAGCGATCCCCTGCTCCTTCCCCCTGCGGGTGATGTCATTGAAGTTGAAAGTCTCCCGCTCAGTACCCAAGAGATAGGTCCCCGGGGCGTCGAAGACCTCCACCCCTGAAGCCCCTTCCTCCCGCAGGAGGCGGGCCATCAGAAATATCATCTCCGGATCGGTGGTGATGGGGTAGGGTTGGCGGAAGATAAAATTGGGTTTGATGAGGGCCTCTGCCCCACCCCCCACCAGGGGGTTGAGGCCACCCAGGGCCTCCAGGGCGGCTCGGAGCATGCGCTCCGGGTCCTTCCCCTGGACAGAGACTACCAAGGGTTTGCCCTCCACTACATAGGGGTTGGGGATACCTGATCGAGCCCCTTGCGCCCCCCTGAAACACCCCGTGCCCCAGGTCGACAGGATTGCTGCGCCACCGACGGCATATTTGATAAAATCACGGCGGGATATCTCCCCGTTATCTCTTTTTTTCACGAGCATTGACTCCTTTTTCGCGCATTTTTCCCTCATTTCCCCTTACCCAGGCCATCGTCCCTCCGACAAAGACACCGGTCACCAGCAAACCGAGTACGTCTATATCATAGTCAAAAGTGGTGGGGAGCCCAAGTAACGGCAAGAGGATGAGGGTGATCAGAGGGAGTATCCCCATCCCTAAGGTACTGGCCAGGAGTCCGATAGCGCCCCCAGTGATCCGTCTCCCTAACCCGCTGCGGGCACAGATAACGCCAAAGGCCCCCCCTAGAAGAGGCCAGGCGATCCAGATGGGATAATATAGTATCAATTTGCTCAAGGCCCAATTGACCACGATGATGCCTCCCCCTAACACCCCAAACCAGAGCCACCTCCTTGCGGCGGCAGGGCGGGGGAGCTGAGAGGCAATACCGAGGAGGACCGCGGTGGTCAGCCACCCCCAGATCTGTTGATCTGTGAGTTCAAAAACTATGATACCGATCACACCAGCTGCTGCACCCAGCACGATACCAATGACCACACGCTTCATCCTTCACCCCCTGTCGCCGGCAGTGACCTCAGGGCCCTCGTTACGCTCTGGAGCGTTGCTCCATCGAGGACCAAGATTAGGAGGTCACCCGCCACGGTTGCCCCGCCATATCCCTTCCTGCTCTTACCCAGAAAGAGCCCTTCTTTGAAAGTGCCCTCTTTGATGACCCCGGATGCCTGGAGGGATTGAAAGGCTGCCTCAGCCTGGGGACGGTCCGGATAGCGCACCATGATGACCCTGAAGGGTTGAGTCTCCGGTGCATATTGCAAGGTGATTCCTTCGCACCCTTCGCCCAGGGAGAGGACGTTCTCGTGGGAGAGGAAGTAGCTGTTGTTCAGGGCGATCATCCCCCGGAAGTAGAGGAGAGAATCCCTTACCACCCAAAATGAGGGGACGGAGGCCACGATATCGGGCCGCTCCCCCTCCTCGGTGATCTTCTGGGCGATGGCCCCCCCGAGGACCAGGATGGTCTCCTTGAGCTCCTCGTTCTCGGAGAAGACCCGCACGAAGTAACTCCCCTTCCAAAAGCCCAGCAGCCCCTGTTCATAGGTCGCATCCTGTCCTATGGAAGGGTGCTCCCCCTTGGTGTCAAAGGTGTAGATCCCGTAGGCATTGGCCGGCAGATCCATCTGATAGATCTCGACGGTGACCTCTCCGGGGGGGGTCTGATAGCGCTGCACGCACACCTGCACAAAGCCGTATTCGTAATAGAGCTCCGCCCCTCCGTTCATGTAATCGAAGAGCTTCGTATCCGTATAAATACGAGGTCTCCCCCCCTTCGTGATCCCCGGCACATCTGCGGAGGAAGGGAGGAGCCCCTTGAGCTCGCCACCGCCTCCTGAACACCCCCATATCAGGAGAGGAAAGAGAAAGACCAAAAAAATATTCCGTTTCAATGTTTTTACCCTCCTCACATACAGTCTTCCATTGCTAACACACCCCCCTCTGGGAAGTCAAGCATCATCAGAATACAGAGTCATTGGACTTCACGTTGTGCTTGATTTGACGAGCTATACTTTTACTTTGTGTCCGGCGCGAAGTTCATCAATGGGGTACCACGTCCCCCGCCAGGTGATCCCCCCCCGCAGCATACACATAATCCCCGAGCGCAGGAGCATGAGGGAGATCAATATGTGTCCGACTTGCACCAAAAGCAAGGGGAGCAGCTTCTGCTTGAACATGACCTTCACCCCAACAGCACCGGCGATTAAAAAGAGGTAAGCGATCAGCCCCATGATGAGCAGAAAGGGGATCTTCAGGGAATAGAGGATGGCGACGAGGGGTGCGAGGGCGTACGCCCACGCCAGCACGACGATACCAATCATCCTCGGGATGCTATAGAAGGCTAACACACCAAAGAAATTCTTTTCCAGACCCTTAAACATAGCTCGCAGTGTCGGGTACCAGGTAAATGAGACGTCCTGCAGGGTGATGGCAAAACTGCTCACGGCCCCTGAGCGCTGCAGCAGCAAACCCAAGCCCACATCATCGACGACCTCCATGCGAAGCCAGGCGAATCCTTCGGTTCGATCGAGGGCTGCTTTTCTGACGAGGTTGAAGGCCCCGGCACCGACAAAGGCCTTTGTACCGGGTTTGCCGATGTGCGCGGCCCTGGTGGCCAGTACAAAGACACCCCCAACGGCCTGCAAGACCACCCCCAACCAAAAGGATGGGGCGTGGGGCACCGGCATGAGGGCGAGGTGGTCGCTGTGGTCTGCACGGACGAAGGCGATGGCCTTACGCAAGGCACCTTGTTTGAAATAGACATCGGCGTCGGTGTAGAGGATCCACTCGCCGCTTGTCTTCTGTGTGCCGACGTGCAGGGCGTGCACCTTGCCGAGCCATCCAGTGGGGAGGTGTTTGATATGCGCCGTTCGGACACGGGAGTCCTTGCGGGCAATCTTTTCAATCAGAGCCCCGGTCCCATCGGTTGATCGGTCATTGACCACAACGATCTCGAGATCGGGATAATCCTGGTGGAGGAGGGTATCAACGGCTTCTTCAATGGTGTCGGCATCGTTGCACGTGGCGATGACGACGCTGAGCCGAGGCCATTCCCCCGGGAGGGGAGGATCCGCCTTTTCAAATATGCGAATCCTGCGGAAGAGAAGTACTATGAGAAAGGAGGCACACCATGCCAAACAAAAGAGGATGCAATAAATGGTGACTATCCAATCGCTAATGCCCACGTGATGTTATTCTGGCCCTCCAACCTTTTCATGCGGCCATCGTGATATACCTCCCCAATTCATGAGCCGCGTGTACCCTTCTTTTTCCAATTTCTTAATAACCCCTTGGGCGCGACCACCTGTCTCACAATATACAATGAGATATATCTCCTTCGGTATCTCATTCAGACGGGAGAGTATCCCAGAGGAAGGGAATGACCGGGCAGTTGGGATATGACCCTTCTGATATGCAGAAGCGGGGCGGACATCTATGATCCAAATGGAATCATCTGGGTTTGCAACTAACGCTTGTAATTTTTCAGGCGGCAGATATTGTTTGAGTACCTCCCCTTCTGAACCGACATACCCCTCAAAGCAACCGGTTAAAACGAATACCGCGAGAACAACAAAGCTTACGAGAATTAATCTCACATATGATTTTTTCTGTATCATTGGGTTCCTCCTTGTTTGTATCCTAATTTGGGGAATTGAGAAAATCTTCGCTTTTAGTGTGATTTTTGCCCTGCTATCCTGACGTGTCAAAATGGTTGATTATTGAAACCTCCTACGCTTCCATGGAAGCTTGGTCCACCCAAGCTTTTCACCCCCGAGGATCTTTTTATGGACGAAGCGGCGTTGAAAGAAATTGAAGGGAAAGTAGATGGCCTTATTGACGAGGGTGGGGCGAAACTCCCACTGAAATCTCTGGAGTATGGAGGTGTAGGAGTAAAACTCCCGCCAGGTCCATTCCCATCCCTCCCTGAGCTCCTCACGGGTCATCCCGCGAGGGTGGAAGTGAGGGGCGCGGTCCCCCTGATTCTCTAAGAGCCACCATCGCTCCTCGGTCAACCTCCCCTCCTCCTTGAGTCGTTCGTAGAGGGCGGTGCCGGGGTAGGGGGTGAGGATGGGAAAGTTCACCGAGAAGAACTTGGCCTCGATAGCGAAACGCACCGTCTGTTCAAAGATCCCCTTGTCATCGTGGTCAAAACCAAACATAAAGGAGGCCCAGATCGCGATCCCGTGACGATGCAGGTTGCGGATTATCGACAAGTAATCAGCTGGCCGATTCTGATGCTTCCGCGACGCTCGGATATTGTCCTCGGACATAGATTCGAAGCCGATGAGCACCCCCTTGCAGCCGCTTTTCGCCAAGAGCTTGATCTGCGCCTCATCCTCCAGGCCGGCCAGGGAGGCCTGCCCGATCCACCACTTGCGCAGAGGGATGAGGGCCTCGAGTAGCTGCTGAGAGTAGCGGGGGTGACCAACGATATTGTCATCGGCGAACATAATCACTTTATGTCGCAGGGAGCGGGCCTCGACTATGACGTTCTCGATGGGACGGTAGCGATAGGTCCCGCCGAAGAATCTCCTCACCGAGCAGAAGTCGCATAAATAGGGGCAACCCCTGGTGGCCTGCAAGGAATCTATGGGGAAATAGTCTTTGGCACGGTAGATCTCGCGACGGGCCAAAGGAATTTCTTCTGGGGGGGTAAAATCCCTCTGCTGATATATTCTCTCTAGGTTTCCTCTGCGGAAGTCACCGATCAGGCGGGGCCAGCTTTCCTCTGCCTCCCCTACCACCACGGCATCGCAGTGTTCCAGGGCCTCATCTGGGAGGGCTGTGGGGTGGATACCACCCATGACTACAGGGATCCCTCGCTCACGATAGGCTTGGGCGATCTGGTAGGATCGAAGGGCGGTTTTGGTGGAACAGGAAATCCCTACCAGATCCACTTCCTTCAGGTCGCCATTCAGGTCTATGGGGTTGATGAGGTCGTCGCTGAAGGAGACCTCCACCTCGGGCGGGGTGAGGGCGGCCACCGTCGCGAGGGAGAGATTGGGGATGGGGGCGTTATCCTCTGCCGCCGGGGTGATGAGCTCTAATCGTATTCGTGTCGTCATTGTTACACCTAAGCTCCTCTCAGGATATTATCAGAAGCGGGATTAAAAGGCGAGGAGAGAGTGAAGGAACTGTATTTTTCACAATTCTTGTAAATAGCTTGACAATATGATGAGAGGCCTCTATGTATCTATGAGGAGTGGAGGTGTGTCGGGAATGAAATGTTCTCATGAACTACCGGACACAAAGGGTGAAATTACCCCAGAGCAGACTGCGGAACTTCTACAGGAATTCCGTGTCCCCCACCATATAATCGCTCACAGCAAGAAGGTTGCTGAGGTGGCCTGCTTTCTTGCCAGTGAACTCAATAAGGTCGGTTACGCCCTGGAGCTTTCCTTGGTCGAGGTCGGGGCCCTCCTGCACGATATTGCGAGGATCCACAGCATCGAGACGGGTGACGATCACACCAGCGTGGGGGGAACGTGGCTCAAAGAGAAGGGGTTTGATAGGGTGGCTGATATCGTTCGCCATCACGTCCATTTTCCCGATGAGGAGATGAGGATTTCCGAGGTAGCGGTGGTCAATTATGCGGATAAACGGGTGATGGAGACAACGATCGTGGACCTCAATGAGCGGTTTGAAGATTTTATTCAGAGACACGGGGTGACAGGAAAGGAATTGGAGCGCTTAGATGAATTTAGAGAAAGGATTAAAAAACTAGAACACATCCTCTTTTTTCCTCTCCCCTTTGGTCCTGAAGAATTGGTGAGGAGGATCGAAGGTGAGCGGCCAGTATAGGAGTCGAAGAGACTATCCGCCGTCCGCTCATTGGATCAAAAGACGTTCCCTTTCTTGTTTCTCTTTGACAAAAAGGGAATCTTGTGATTTTTTAGAAAATTGAGATTATACTACTAGTTAAGCGGAGTAAGAGATGACAGTTCTTTTCGCCAATTCTGTGAAACGGATCAGAATCGGCACGAGAGGGAGCAAGCTCGCCCTTCGGCAAACCGTATGGGTGCGGGAGCGGATCGCCGAGCACCATCCGGGCATCCAGATAGAGGTGGTCAGGATCAAGACTAACGGTGACAAGATTACCGATGTCCCCCTGGCCACGGTGGGGGGGAAGGGGCTTTTTGTCAAGGAGATCGAGGAGGCCCTCCTGCGCAAGGAGATAGACCTGGCGGTGCACAGCATGAAGGATGTGCCCACCGAGCTTCCAGCAGGCCTGCACCTGGGGGCCATTACTGAGCGGGAGGACCCCCGTGATGTCCTGGTCTCAAGGGATGGACTGAGGCTGCAGGCATTTCCCCCCGGGGCCCGGATGGGGACCTCTTCACTCAGGAGGGGGGCCCAGCTTCTGGGGGTCAACCCGCAGTGGAAGATTATCCCTCTGCGGGGCAACTTGGATACCAGGATTAGGAAGTTGAAGACCGGGGACCTCGACGCAGTAATACTGGCTGCTGCGGGGGTTCGCAGGATGGGGTTGGAGGATCGGGTCACTGAATACCTCCCTCCCGATGTGATGCTTCCGGCTGTCGGCCAAGGTGCCCTGGGGATTGAGTGTCTTCAAGAGGGGGCGGTCAACGAGTTGATCGCCTTTCTGAACCACCCCGACAGCGCCATGGCAGTGGAAGGGGAGCGGGCCTTTTTGCGCCGGCTGGAGGGTGGGTGCCAGGTTCCCATTGCTGCCTATGGTGAAATACGCGCAGGGGAGCTTCTCTTACGCGGGATGGTGGCTCATCTTGACGGATCGCGCTTCTTCCGCGCCGAGGCCCAGGGGGATGACCCCGAGACAGTGGGGGAGCGCTTGGCCGAAGACCTACTGGCCCAGGGGGCTGATAAGGTCCTGCAGGAGATTTATTCACATTTGAGCGAGGCATAAACATGGTAAGTAAGGTCTATTTCGCTGACCTGCGGACCACGCACACCAGAAACCTGTTGGACAAAGTAGGGGAGTTATTGGACAAGGTGGAGCTCTCCAAGCGGATTAAGGCGAAGGGGACTGTGGCCATCAAACTCCATTTCGGCGAGCGCGGGAACACCGCCTATGTCAGGCCCGTCTTCCTGCGCAGCATCGTCGACCGGGTGAAAGAGCTGGGGGGCAGGCCCTTCCTCACCGATACCTGCACCCTCTACGGTGGTACCAGGTCCAATGCCGTGTCGCACCTCACCACGGCGGAAGAGCACGGTTTTGCCTTCTCCGTAGTCGGTGCCCCCATTATTATCGCCGATGGCCTTTTGGGGAACGCCTTTGTGCGGGTGCCGATCGAGGGGAAGGCCTTTCAGGAGGTAAGCATTGCCCATGCGATCTATTATGCTGATTCATTCATCGGGGTGACACACTTTAAGGGGCACGAACTTACTGGCTTCGGCGGGGCCCTAAAGAACGTCGGGATGGGGTGCGCGAGCCGGGAGGGGAAGCTGAATCAGCACTCCACACTCGGTCCTAAGGTGAAGAGAAAAGCGTGCGTGGGGTGTGGGGCCTGTATCGAATGGTGCACCTATGGGGCCCCCGAGATGCGGGATGGAAAGGCCTTTATCAACCCCGACAAGTGCGTGGAATGCGGGGAGTGCATTGCGATCTGCCCGGAGGGGGCAATCCAGATTCGCTGGAATGAAGCCTCCCCGGCGTTCCAGCGAAAGATGGTGGAGTACGCAGTAGGGGCGTTGAAAAACAAGGGGGAACGGGTCGCCTTTGTGAGCTTCATCACCCAGGTGAGCCCCTATTGCGATTGCTACGGGTACAGCGATGCCCCTATCGTAGGGGATGTGGGTATCCTCTCATCGGATGATCCGGTGGCTATTGATCAGGCATCCGTCGATCTGGTGAATGCCCAGCCCGGCAGCGTGATTTCTCCCTATACACAGGATCTGCCCCCGGGGGCGGACAAATTCCGGGCCGTGCACCGGGAGGTGGACTGGGAGGTCCAGTTGGCACATGCTGAGGAGATGGGTTTAGGAAGAAGGGAGTATGAGCTTGTGAGCATATGACGAGGTCGCTTTGCTCATTTCTTTCTTGTTGTATACGATGAGTTTATATACTTATGTTTTAGAGAAACGGGTGCTCATCGAATTATGCAATTCTATTTTAAGAACGTCAGCATTCCCGATATGAATAGTGTGGTCGATGCCCTCTCAGGGTGTTGACCCTCACATATTCTCTCATCAGTAAGGGAGGAGATCCCATGATTGTTACTATCTTGATTGTATTGGCAGCCCTCGTTTTGGTAGTGCAGGCATGTATTGGGTTGGGTTTCTTTATTTCGTGTATGTGGGAAAAAGAAAAACGGGCCACCCTTTTCGCTGGATTGCAATGCTTCGGCATGCTGTGTGTGCTGATCGCCTTTCTGTATCTCGTGCGTATCGATTTTTTTGAGACAGACACGGGCCTTGCGATTCTTATCATAGGATTTTTTCTTGGTGCTGTTGTTGCTTTTCTTTTCTTGAGGCGTACTGCGCCGAACAAAAAGGCACTTGAAGGGACGAAGGGATTGATTGTCGGAGACGTAAGGCGATTCGATGAAAGAGACCAGGTCTTTGCGAGGAATCGAACCCTGCGACCCGGTTCAGAACAGTATAGGGCGTATTACCAGGAACATCCCGAACACGAGGCATTCGATGCAAAGAGAAGGAAAAAGGGAGGGCCCATTGGGGACCTCGGCATCATCGATAGGCCCCATAGCGCGGCAAATGCTTCCGCTACCCTGGCATCCCTCTCCATGTCCTTGTATCTTTCAACTCCTGAGAAGGTGAGCCCTCAGGCCCATGTTCAATTGCAGGGCACACAGGTCAACCTCAGCCCGGAGGAGGCGACAGAGAGAGTGAAGGGTTATGCTCGATACCTGGGGGCCGATCTGGTGGGGATAACAGAGATCAACCCTCTCTGGCTCTATTCTCACCGGGGAGAGATATTCCACGAGAATTGGGAGGACTGGGGGAAGGAGATTAGGCTCAGTCATACCTATGCGGTTGTCTGTGCCGAGGAGATGTCCTTTGAAATGGTCGGCTCTGCACCCCACACCCCTACCACTATTGAAAGTATGAAGAACTATGCAAAGGGGGCCGTTATCGCAGATCAGCTCGCGGCCTTCATCGCCAACCTCGGGTATTCAGCTACAGCAAATTTCCTCCGTCATTATGATGCCATGCTTGTGCCATTGGCAGTGGATGCGGGTTTAGGGGAATGCGGTCGACTTGGATATGTGATGACAAAAGAATTTGGCCCACGGGGAAGGCTCAGCGCGGTGACCACGGACTTGCCCCTCGTAGTTGATAAGCCGATAGATATTGGCGTTGAGGATTTCTGCACGATCTGTAAGAAGTGCGCTGTCTGCTGCCCCTCCAGATCTATTCCGTTGGATGATCAGCAAGAGATCAATGGAACACTACGCTGGAAGTTGCATGATGAGACATGCTTTGATTATTGGGGGAATATTGGGACAGATTGCAACATTTGTATGCGGGTGTGCCCATGGAGTCATGCGAGGGCATTACCCCACAAGCTTATCATGGAGATTATTACGAGAAATAAACTCGCGCGACGTCTCTTTAATGTGATGGATGATATATTTTATGGAAAGAAGCCACAACCGAAACCAACAGCTCCCCTCTGGGCTTCTTTTCATTCCTGGGAGAAAAGATAGTTGTGTAGCATAGCAATCAGATGAGAGTAGCTGTTTATTGAAAAGAGACAGTTCTTAGGAGAGCCGCTTGAAGAGGATGGAGATATTGGCCCCACCGTTGGCAAAACCGTTGAGGAGGGCAGACTCAATTTTTTTACTGAGCGCCCCTGTGGTCGTATAGTCCAGGTCGCACGCGGGGTCTGGTTCGCGGTAGTTGATAGTGGGAGGGACGATCCCCTCTTGGATGCTCAGGACCGCTGCACACGCCTTGATTCCCCCTGAGGCGTCGAATTCACCAATCATCGACTTGACGGCGTTGATGGCTATCGCGTCTGCCCTCTTCCCAAAGGCCTCTCTGATAGCCCTTGTCTCGACCAGGTCCAAGGCTTGGGTGGAGTTGGCAGCGGCGCAGATATAATCCACCTGCGGGAGTCCTCCTGTTGCCTGCGACATCGCCCTGGCCATAGAGGAGCCGTCTCTGTCGTAGCTCCAGACGCCATCGTTACACCCCACCATGCCATACCCCACCATTTCTGCATAGAGGGGTGCCTCGCGGCTGCGTGCATGGTCGAAGGCCTCCATGACCAAAACACCGCTTCCTTCCCCGAGGACGATCCCGTTTCTCGTACGGTCAAAGGGGCGCATCCCCTCCGAATAGGGAGGCCTCTGAGGGGAGAGGCTCCCCAAGGTGGCGTATACGTTATACAGGGGTTCGCTGATTTCATCACCCCCGCCGGCAAAGATGACCTCGGCCTTGCCGAGGCGCAGGGCCTCGAAGGCGTGGACAATAGCGCTTTCCGCTGAGGCCTCTTTGTGGGAGAAGGTGGTATTGATACCGGTTATCCCAAACTCAATGGAGGCATGGCTGCAGATAGCGTTCGGGACCGAGGTCTGAAACAGGAGCGGTGCCACCTCCTGGGGTCCATTGTGTACCAGGTCACGAAAGAAGAGGTCTACCGTTTTGGAGCTACCCAGCCCTGTCCCGATCATGATCCCCACTTGCTCAGGATCTTCTGCGGACATCTCCAGGCCCGCGTCTTGCATAGCGAGCTTTACTGTGGCCGTCACCATCCGGCTGATTCGGTCCATACGGCGCAGATTGGCCGGTTTGATATAGCGCTTATAATCGGGGTCCTCCACCTGATGCCCCAGTTTCGAACGGAGGTGGCCCACCTCAAAGCCCGTGATGGGTTTGATACCGGATCGACCCTCAACACAGCCCTGCCAGAACTCCTCCTTGCCGATCCCGATGGGGCTGAGGACCCCGACCCCCGTCACCACGACACGATTCATAGTAGCTCAGGATACACATAGTGTGAGCGGTATGCAATCCCTAAGGGACTGAAGTATTTCGCAATCACCTACAACCTTCCTTGGTCAATCCGAACAAAGACCTTGGCAGCGGCCCCCTCATTGCGTTAAGATGGGACCCGAAAGGAATTTGGATGCCTCCGGTCACATTACAGGTAAAACTCTTGGAGATGAGCAAAGATCCCCTCACCCTACTCTATGTGGCCTACCGGCAGTGTTACTCATCCCAGTGGGCGGGCGATATGTGGGAGGAAGACGGGAGCGAGAAACAGCAGGCCGCCTTTATCAGGGAGATGATGCGTTCCGGCCACGACAGTCCCCTGGAACATGTAAAGTTTACCTTTGCCGTTGAAGGGGTCTCCCGGGCCCTGACACATCAGCTGGTGAGATATCGGGTGGCCTCGTACTCCCAGCAGAGCCAGCGGTACGTGGATATGAAGAATTTCGGCTACGTTATCCCCCCTTCCATTGCCGATGATGAAGCCATGCGAGCGGAGTTTGAACGGTGCATGAATGAGATCCAACGGAGTTATCAGGATCTGTTAGCACGCTTCGAAGAAAAGGGCGTGACCGGAGAGCGAGCCCATGAGGATGCGCGATTCGTCCTCCCCCAGGCCGGGGAGAGCAAGATCGTGGTCACCATGAACTGTAGGGAGCTGTTGCATTTCTTCTCCCAGCGGTGCTGCCAGCGGGCCCAGTGGGAGATCAGGG
>CAYWLI010000002.1:0-17420 GCA_964459135.1 uncultured Thermodesulfobacteriota bacterium
GCTGCCTTTTTTGGTGCCTTTGCCCCTACCATCTGATAGAGGCTGATAGCGACGACGAAGAAGAGGCAGGCCTCGGTGAAACGAAGATAGCTCAAGGGATAGAGGCCAAACCAGACAAACCCGAAGAGTTTGGCAAGGACCGCTATGATGATAGCGATTACCGCGACGATCAAAAAAAACTTGTTCAAAAAAGCAAAAAACTTATCCATCTTGACCCCTCCTTTGT
Source organism: uncultured Thermodesulfobacteriota bacterium (assembly GCA_964459135.1). Taxonomy (GTDB): domain Bacteria; phylum Desulfobacterota; class B13-G15; order B13-G15; family RBG-16-54-18; genus CAYWLI01. The sequence continues at coordinate 227 of CAYWLI010000002.1, forward strand.
TAATGTTGAGTGTTACTGTTAAGTGGCGCTGAGTCAAAGATTACCACAATTGTCATGAAGATATATCATACGCGTTGCAAAAGTCAAGCAGGAGATTATAACAGGTGAGGCTAGAAACCTGTTGACAAGGTAGTACTTTATGTTTAAGTTTAGTGTTGTGAAATTTTTTACTTGCTGAAGTCTATTATCAAAGCGTGCTGTAACATAGTTTTAAATCAGGAAAGGAGTGAGGTGCAATGCGAGAAGTGGTGATTGTCAGCGGTGTCAGGACCCCCATCGGGAATTTCGGCGGCAGCCTCAAGACTACCCCTGTGGTACAGTTGGGGGCCTTGGTGATCAAGGAGGCCCTGAAGCGTGCGGGCTTGCGTCCTGAAGTGGGTCCCGCATTGACGGATGTGGGACCAGAGGCCCTCAAGGGTGAGGGTTTGATTGAGCTGGAGAAGAAACACGGCGATTGGGATCAGTCCTTAAAGCCCGTTCAGGTGGATGAGGTGATTATGGGGAACGTCCTGCAGGGGGGGCAGGGGCAGAATACCGCCCGTCAGGCGAGCATCTCTGCGGGCATGCCCAAAGAGACCCCTGCTTTTACCGTGAACAAAATCTGTGCGTCGGGATTGAAGGCGTTGACCCTCGGCACCCAAGAGATCGCGCTGGGAGAGGCCGATGTTGTCGTTGCAGGCGGCATGGAGAATATGAGCCTTGCCCCCTATATCCTTCCCAAGGCGCGGTGGGGGTACCGGATGGATGTCTCATCTAAGGGAGAGCTCATCGACCTGATGGTCTACGATGGACTCTGGGAGATATTCTACGGGTATCATATGGGAAATACGGCTGAAAACATTGCAAAGCTGTACGGCATTTCGAGGGAGGAACAGGATGAACTTGGCCTCATGAGTCATCAGCGGGCGCGCAAGGCCATCACAGATGGTCTCTTCGCCCAGGAGATCGTTCCGGTTCCGGTTCCCCAGAGAAAGGGGGATCCGATTATGTTCGATACCGATGAACGGCCCATGGATACCAGTCTGGAAAAGATGGCCAAGCTCCCGGCAGTCTTTAGAAAGGATGGGACCGTTACGGCTGGGAACGCCTCGGGGATCAATGATGCGGCAGCAGCAGTGGTCATGATGTCGAAAGAAAAGGCTCAGGAATTGGGTCTGAAGCCCCTCGTCACTATCAAGGCCTTTGCGTCCGGCGCGATAGACCCCGCCTATATGGGACTGGGGCCTATCCCGGCGGTCAAGAAGGTCCTTAAGGCCACCGGCTTGCAGATCAAGGATATCGATGTCGTGGAACTCAATGAGGCCTTTGCGTCCCAGGCCATTGCCTGCGTTCGAGAGCTGGGCTTTGATATGGAGCGGACCAATATTCACGGCAGTGGTATCTCCCTTGGCCACCCCATCGGCTGCACTGGTGCCCGGGTCACGGTGACCATGATCAATGAGATGCGCCGCCGAAAGGCCACATACGGGCTCTGCACCATGTGCATCGGAGGCGGACAGGGGATGGCCATGATCGTGGAAAGTTAGGAGGGAGCACAATGGGATACAAGAATCTGCTCGTCGAGGTCAAAGACGGGATTGCCCTCGTCACAATCAACCGTCCCAAGGTCCTCAATGCCCTGAATGAAGAAACCCTCCGAGAACTCCAAGGGGCCCTCAAGGAGGTAGCGGGGAGGAAAGATGTCCGGGTCGTTATTCTCACCGGCGAAGGCGACAAGGCCTTTGTGGCCGGTGCTGACATAGCGGCAATGAAGGCGATGAATCCGACAGAGGCCCTTGCCTTTTCCCGCTTAGGGCATGACACCTTGGGGATGATTGAGAATCTCCGTCAGCCAGTCATCGCTGCGGTGAACGGTTTTGCCCTGGGAGGAGGGCTGGAGATTGCCTTGGCGTGCGACTTCATCTATGCCTCGGAGAAGGCCAAGCTCGGGGTTCCGGAGGTGACCCTCGGGATCTTTCCCGGCTTTGGCGGAACGCAGCGGCTTCCCCGCCTGATCGGCAAGGGGTGGGCGAAGGAATTAATCTATACGGGGGGGATGATCGATGCCTCTGAGGCCTCTACCCTGGGGATCGTCAATAAGGTCTTCCCCGCCGATACGCTCATGGAGGAAGTCTTCAAGACCGCCCGCACCATAGCCCAGAACGGACCGGTGGCTGTGAGCGTGGCCAAGGCTTCGGTAAATGCCGGCTACGATCTGGGGGGTGCGGAAGGGGAGGCCATAGAGGTCACCACATGGGCGAATGTCTTTGCCACGCATGATCAGAAAGAAGGGATGGGGGCCTTTCTGGGAAAACGCAAGCCCCAGTTCAAGGGGGAATAATGAATCAGGGGCCGGAGCAATCCCGGCCCCTGATTCATTATGCATGACCTCTCGAACGAACGCCTATCCAGATGATTCCTCTTTTATCACAACGGTTACCTGAGTGGTTCTTTTATCTCGCCAAACGGTCAAGGCGACCTTTTTGTTGATGGGGGTGTCTGCTATCAGCTTTCTCAATGCCGTTGCTTCTGCTATCTCCTCATCTTCATAGCGCACGATGATATCCCCCCTGCGTAACCCCGCCTTGGCAGCAGGGCTGCGGAAAGAGACCTCAACGATGAGTGCACCTCCCGGTTTCTTCAGGCCGAACTCTTCGGCTATTTGCTGGGTAACCTCCTGCACGGAGACCCCCAACCACCCCCTGATTATTCTGCCGTGCTCGACGATAGCATCCAACACACCCTTGGCTATATTGGTGGGGATGGCGAACCCGATCCCCTGATATCCCCCGCTGCGGGAGATGATGGCCGTATTGATCCCGACGAGGTCCCCCTCGATATCCACCAGGGCCCCTCCCGAGTTTCCTGGGTTGATGGCGGCATCGGTCTGGATGAAGTCCTCGTAATCAGCGATCCCCACGTGGCTCCTGCCGGTGGCGCTGATGATCCCCATGGTGACGGTCTGCCCGATGCCGAAGGGGTTGCCGATGGCCAGCACGATATCCCCTACCCGGGCTGTGTCGGAATTCCCCAGTGGGATGAGGGGGAGTTCCGTGCCATCTATCTTCAAGATGGCCACGTCTGTTTTCGGATCGGTGCCGATGACCTTGGCCTCAAACTCCCGTTTGTCGGCGAGGCTCACCGTTACCTGGGTGGCCTCGGAGACGACGTGGTTGTTGGTGATGATGTAGCCGTCCTCTGTCACGATGACCCCTGAGCCGAGGCTCCTTTCCACCCGTTCTTGCGGCACCCCAAAGAAGCGAAAGAAGTCATCGCCGAAGAACTCCCGAAAGAATGGATCCTGCAAGAGGGGTGAGGGGGGGAGCTCATCACGGGTCTGATAGACCCTGGTGGAAGCGATATTGACCACCGCAGGCATGGTACGCTGGGCCACGGCAGAGAGGCTTGTCTGGATGGACCTGACCTCCTCGGATACCCGCGGTGTGGCCTCGACGGAAAAAGGTTCTTTCTGTGCCCCGGATTGTTTTTCCGCGCCGGGCACAAGCCAGTTGACCTGGTGTGAGAGGAAAACACCGAGGGCAAGCCCCAACAGGAGGAAGAAGAGATGAAAGGGCCACCTTTTTTCTCGCATACTCATCGTGTCATCACCTCAGAGAAGATTTACATCAATATTACGAATTTATCATAAAATTTTCAAGGGCTTAATGTAAACATTTTTGGTATTGACCTCTTTTTTTAAATAAGATAGCCTGTTGTACTTAACAGTTTTTGCCTGCGGGGTGATGATGGAGGAGAGCGAGATCCTCAGACAGCGTAAGGAGAAGATCAAAGACCTGCGAGCGATGGGAGTTCAGCTCTTCCCCAACGACTTCCGAGCAGGCCATACCTCCCGTGAAATCATCCAGCGCTATGGCGATTGGTCCGCAGAGGCCCTTCAGGGTCTTGAGGAGGTCTTCGCCTGCGCCGGCCGCATTATGGCCATCAGGGACTTCGGTCGCGCGGCCTTTGTCCAAGTACAGGATCGCACGGAGCGGATACAGGTATATCTTCGGAAGGATCTGCTGGGGGAGGAACCCTTCGGCCTTGCCAAGCGGCTCGACGTAGGGGATTTTTTGGGGGTGCGCGGGAGGCTCTTCCGGACCAAGACGGGCGAGCTGACCATCGAGGCCTCGTCCATCCAGTTGTTGGCCAAGGGCTTCCGTCCCCTTCCTGAAAAATGGCATGGTCTGGCCGATGTTGAGATCAGGTATCGACAGCGGTATCTGGACCTTATTGTAAACCCCACGGTCAAAGAGACCTTTTATAAAAGGAGTAAGATCATCCAGGGAATGAAGGAATTTCTCCTCCAGCGAGACTTTCTGGAGGTGGAGACCCCGATGATGCAACCCATTCCTGGAGGGGCGACAGCGCGCCCCTTCAAGACCCATCACAACGCCCTTGCTATGGATCTCTATCTGCGCATCGCGCCCGAGCTGTACCTCAAGAGGTTGGTGATCGGAGGACTGGAGCGGGTCTTTGAATTGAACAGAAACTTTCGCAATGAAGGGGTCTCATCCCAACATAACCCCGAGTTCACCATGTTGGAGTTCTACCAGAGCTACAGCACCTATATGGATTTGATGACCGTGACCGAGGAGATGATCGGGGAGGTCGCCGAGCGGGCCTTGGGCACGCTTCAACTCATCTATCAAGGGACTCCCTTGGATCTGACCACACCCTGGCCCCGTGTTACACTCAAAGATGCCCTGACACGATATGGTGAGGTGGATGAGCAGGTCCTTTCCAAAAAGAGTTCTGCTGCTAGTCTGGCACGGGAATTGGGCCTGGAAGTATTGAAGGATGAGAGCCATGCAGAGCTCTTGGTCAAAATTTTTGAAGAGGTAGTAGAGCCCAAGCTCATCCAGCCCACCTTTATCACCGAATATCCGGTGGAGGTCTCCCCCTTGGCCAGGAGGAAGGATGATGATCCAATGGTCACAGAGCGGTTTGAGCTTTTTATCATGGGGAGGGAGATAGCCAACGGGTTTTCCGAGCTCAACGACCCTGAGGATCAAGGGAGACGATTTCGGGATCAGGCTGCCGAACGGGGAAGTGAGGATGAAACCGCGTTCATCGACGAGGATTTTCTCAACGCCCTGGAGTATGGGATGCCCCCGGCGGCGGGTGAGGGGATTGGGGTGGACCGGTTGGTGATGATCCTGACCGACTCCCCTTCCATCAGGGATGTCATCTTCTTCCCCCAGATGAGGGAGAAGACCTGATGCTCCCCTATGAACTCTTCATCGGCCTGCGCTATCTCAAGGCAAAGCGGAAACAGACCTTTATCTCCATCATCACCCTCATCTCCGTATTCGGGGTGATGTTGGGGGTGATGGCCCTCATTGTGGTCCTGTCGGTGATGGACGGCTTTGGGTATGAGATCAGGGAAAAAATCTTGGGTACCCATGCCCATATCTTCCTGTATAAATATGGGGGTGGTATCAGGGATTATCAAGAGGTCATCAAGCAGGTCGAAGGGGTGCCTGGGGTGCGTGCCGCTGCCCCCTTTGCCTCGTCTCAGGTCATGTTATCCAGCCGGGGGGGGGTAACCGGGGCCTATGTGCGGGGGATCGATCCCCCTCTTGAACGGAAGGTCTCTACGTTGCAGCAGAGCATCAAGGAAGGGGCAATCAGCAGCCTGAATCGTGAGGCAGAGGGGAGATTCCCCGGCATCATTGTGGGAAATGAGCTGGCCAAGAATTTAAGTCTCTTCCTCGATGACACGGTGACCGTCATTTCCCCCCAAGGGGATATCACCCCGGTTGGGATGACCCCCCGGGTGAAACGGTTTCAGGTAACGGGGATCTTTGAGTTCGGGATGTTCGATTACGACTCTACCTTTGCCTATATCTCACTTTCCCGTGCGCAGGAGTTCCTGAGGATAGGAGACACGGCCACGACTATCGAGATCTCGGTCAAGGATATCTACCAGGCAGGCGCCATTGCGGAGCAGATCAGGGAGAAATTGGGTTCGGACTATTACACCAAGGACTGGATGGAGATGAACCAAAAACTCTTCTCAGCCCTCAAGCTGGAAAAGGTGATGATGTTTATCCTCTTGTCCCTGATCGTCGGGGTTGCGGCCTTCAACATCATCAGCACCCTGATCATGGTGGTGATGGAGAAGCATCGCGATATCGCCATCCTCAAGTCCATGGGGGCGCGGCGGGGCAGTATCATGAAGATCTTTGTCTTTGAGGGCTTTGTCGTTGGTGTGGTAGGGACCCTGTTGGGCACGCTCTTCGGGCTCCTCATCGCCCACAACTTGCAGGCGATCACCGGCCTTTTGGAGCGTATGTTCGGGTTTAAGGCAATGCCAGGAGATGTCTATTGGATAAGCCAGCTCCCCTCCCGAGTGGACCCCCTGGATGTCTTCATCGTGGTTGGGATAGCCGTGGGGATCAGTCTGTTGGCGACGATCTATCCGGCCTGGAAGGCCTCGAGTTTCGACCCTGTGGAGGCCTTACGGTACGAGTGACCATGACCGCAAAGGCAGATGAAGAAAGGGCACTCAGGGAGCGGGGTCAGCGCTACCTCGCAGGGGGAGAATTGGCGAAGGCCCTCACGGAGTTCAAGCGGTTGGCGGAGATCAACCCGGATGACCTGCAGGTACAGGTGCAGATCGGGGATGTATTGCGGAAGGTGGGGAGAGAGCCTGAGTCCCTTATCAGGTATAAATATGTCCTGTCGGAATATATCAAGCACGGCGATCTCCTCCAGACTATCGCCCTCGGCAAGCTTATCCTTGCACTCGACCCAGACGATGGAGAGACCTACCAGCTTTTAAAAGACCTCGCAGCCCGGAAGGAGGGTTTGCTTTCCCAAAAAGAAGTAAAGAAGACGAGCGTTCCCCTCCTGTTTGCCGATCTCTCGGAGGAGGAGTTCGATCAGGTCTTGACGCGGATTAAATCGTATCAGGTCGAAAAAGAGAGCCTGATATGCAAGGAGGGAGCACAGGGGGATTCGATGTACATCATCAGCCACGGAAAGGTGGGGATATATAAGTACAATATCAAAGAGAAAAAGGAAATTCTCCTTAATGTTCTCGAAGGGGGAGATTTCTTTGGGGAGTTCAGCTTCTTCTCCCAGCAGCGGCGGAGCGCCTCAGCCAGGGCGCTGACCGATGTCAGCCTTCTGGAGATAACCCGAGAGGATTTTGAAGAGATACAAAAACGGTATCCCAATGTCGCTGAGGTCCTCATGGCCTTCTATAAAAAGAGGGTGGTGGATACCATCCTTGCTCTCGCCCCCCCCTTTAACGCCCTCAGCCCGCAGGACAGGAAGCGCCTCGTGGAGCGTTTTTCCCATCAGGTGGTAGCCCCGAATACCGTGGTGATCCGGGAAGGAACCCTGCCGAGTTTTCTTTACCTCATCAAGTCAGGGAGGACAGAGGTATTCATTCAAGAAGGTGGCAAGGAGATCATCGTGGGGCACCTTGCCGCAGGGGATATCTTCGGTGAGATTTCGCTCCTTCTGGGGCGGAATCATACCGCTTCTGTGAGGACGGTGAGCCGTACAGACCTCTTGATGGCCTCCAGAGGTGATGTGGAAGAGATTTTGGGGGCCTATCCTCAGATCCGGCAGACCCTCAAACAATATAGTCGAGAGAGATTGGAGGAGGTTAGGGATAAGGTCCTCGACACGCGGGATGTGGGGAAAAAATGGGTCTAAGCAAACAACAGCGATCGCCCTTCATTCAGGTACAGGGGCTCCAGAAGGTATTTAAAAAGGGAGGAACAAAGATTCACGCCCTCAGAGGGATTGACCTCACCGTGCAGCAGGGGGAGAAGATAGTCATTGTAGGGGCCTCGGGAGCGGGCAAGACGACCCTGCTGCATATCCTCGGCACGCTGGATAGGCCATCCCAGGGAGCAGTCCTCTACCAGGGGGAGGATATCTTCACCCGTTCGGCACGGGCCTTGGCCGCATGGAGAAACCGAGCAATAGGATTCGTTTTCCAATTTTATAATCTCCTACCCGAGTTCAATGCCTTGGAGAATACCATGATGCCCGCCTTGATACAGGGTATGAACAATCGGCAGGCTCGGCAGCACGCAGAGGAGATTTTAGAGGAGGTGGGGCTCAAGGATCGTATGTTGCACAAGCCAGGGGAACTTTCCGGCGGCGAGCAACAGCGGGTGGCTGTGGCAAGGGCCCTGGTGTTACACCCCACCCTTCTCTTGGCCGATGAGCCGACGGGGAATCTGGACAGCGAGACCGGAGAGCGGATAATCAAGCTTATCTTCTCCCTCAACCAGACCAAGGGGGTTACCTTGATCTTCGTCACCCATAATGCGGCCTTGGCTCGACGCTTCCCGCGACAGATCTCCTTGGCTGATGGGAGGGCGGTTTGAAAAGTAGTTTACAAACGGGTGAATATCTGTTATGAAGGGGTGCATTTTTAACTATTATAAGGGGGCCTGTAATGGATAAAGGGATGAGAACGCTCAGCGTACTGGTATGCTTTGTCTTCGCAATCTCTGCTGCCCTGGGGGTTGCGCAGGAGGTTGCCCCGGAGGGGGTGATCACGGAGCTCGTGATCTTCGGCAATGAGCGGGTTGAAGAAGCGGTAATCCTCCAAGAGATCAAGAGTACCGTGGGGGATCCCTTTTCCAGTGAGTTGGTTCGTGAGGATGTCGAGGCCGTTTACCGCTTGGGGTACTTTCGTGACGTACAGGTCGATGTCGCTGAGACAAGGGAGGGGGTGATACTCACCTTTGTGGTGATCGAGAAGCCCTTTGTGGCGGATATCATCATCTCCGGAAACCTTCAACTGAGCCGCGAAGATATCGAGGAGGTCATTACACTCAAACGGGATTCCGTTCTGGAGATGGACAATCTAAACTCCAGCGTCGAGGAGATCAAAAAACTTTATACCTCCAAGCGTTACTTTGGCAGTGAGGTGGATTATGGGGTTGAGCTGCAAGAGGGCAACAGGGCAATCGTCTACTTCGAGATCGTCGAGGGGGTGAAGGGATACCTTACCAAGATAGCCTTCAAGGGGAATACGGTTTTTGGGGGAAGAAAGCTCAGATCGGTTATGCAGACCAAGGAAAAGGGATGGATTTGGTTTCTTACCAAATCGGGGAGGTTGGAGACGGACATCTTGGAGGTGGATATAAGCCGTATCAGGAACCTGTATCACGATCATGGCTATGTGACGGTACAGGTGAGCGAACCCGAGATCACCCTGAGCGAAAATAGAAAAACGCTCCAGATCACCATCAGCATTGAAGAGGGTGATCAATATAGACTGGGGAGCCTTGATGTCTCAGGAGATATCCTGACCACCAAGGACGAACTCTTAAAGGGTCTCAAGAGCAAGGTGGAGAAGGTCTATCGCTCCTCTGTGGTGCAGAAAGATCTCCTGTGGTTGACCGACCAATATGGTGATGAAGGATACGCCTACGTAGATGTATCCCCCCTGACCCAGCTTGACCGCGAGCAGAAGCTGGTGCACCTGACCTACAATATTGACAAGGGAGTTATGGTCAATATCGGTCGCATCGAGATCGCGGGGAATACCAAGACGAGGGACAAGGTAATCAGGCGCGAGTTGAAGATAGCCGAGGGAGATATCTACAGTTCCACCCGGTTGCGCAAGAGCCGCCAGCGGGTCATGCGGACGGGATATTTTACAGAAGTGGATCTTGCACCCACTCCTACCGAGAAGCGGGAGGTACTCGATCTGGACATTCGGGTGGAGGAGACCGAGATGGGGAGGTTGGAATTCGGCGCAGGATACGGCAATATCACGGGGGTGGTGGGAAGCGTTGCCGTTTCCCATGGCAATTTGTTCGGTTATGGCTACAAGGCCCACATCAGGGCGGAGGTGGGAGAGTCGATAATGAATTTTAGGACAGGGTTCACTGATCCGCGCGTTTTAGATACCCCCATATCTGCTGGATTTGAAGCCTATTATGAAACACTTGAGTATAACACATACGATGCCGATATACAAGGAGGTGTCATAAGGCTCGGCAGGGAGATCACGGATACCATCAGGGCGGACCTCAGTTATCTGTTTGAACGGGTACGGATACACAACATCGATAAGGGCTATCTTCCCGGAGACTACATCTATGACGAGTGGCTGCGTGGGGCGACCACTACCGGCAAGGCCACCCTCACCCTCAGCAGAAATACCATTGATAACATCTACAACCCGACGAGAGGGTCAAATATATGGATCTCCGGGGGCATTGCCGGATTGGGGGGGGACAATTATTTCTATGCTGCCAAAGGTGGGGCGAGTTGGTTTCACCCTATTGTCGGCGACCTGGTCTTGCACCTCAGCGGGAACATCGGGTTTGTCCGGGCGTATAACGATAGCAATAGGGGATACGGTGTCCCTTTGCATGAGAGGTTCTATGTAGGTGGTATCAATACGTTGAGGGGGTTTGAGCGTGGGATGGCCGGACCCGTGTATATTAATAATCGTTATGGTGAGATTGAACCGATCGGTGCCCTCAACATGGCGGCCTTCCAGACAGAATTTCTCTATCCCCTCAGCAAGGCCATCGGGTTGAGGGCGGCGGCATTCTACGACATTGGGAAGGGATGGGGAACGGATGATAACCAACCGCATCCTTCTATTGATGAAAATTTCATGCCCCTGCGGCACGCCGTCGGGGTGGGGATACGGTGGTATTCCCCCTTTGGGCCCATTCGTGTCGATTGGGGATATAATCTGTTTCCCAAATCCGGTCGCGGGGAAAAATCGAGCGTGTGGGATTTCTCCATGGGTGCGATGTTTTAATATTCTTAATGAAAGAAAGGAGTTGTTTGATGAAAAAGGTTTTTGCGTTGTTCGTGTGTGTTGGTTTGCTGCTGTCCTCATCTCTTGCGTATGCTCAGTCAACCAAGATCGGCTCTGTTGATCTGCAGCGAATAATAAGGGAGTCCAAACGCGCAATAAAGGAGCGAGATGTCGTCCAGAAGAGGGCGGATGAATTGACTAAAGAGATCAGCAAGAAACAGGAAGAATTAAAGGCCTTAAAAGAATCATTGGAAAAGAAGGCCTCGATGCTCAGTGAGCAGGCACGGCGGGACCAGGAGAAGGAGTACCAGCAAAAGGCAAGGGAATATGAGTGGCTGGTAAAGGACTCCAGAGAAGAGATGCAGAAAAAGGAACAGGAGATGCTTGCCAAGCTTCTTAAGAGCATCAACACGGTGGTCAACAAGTTGGGCGAGGAGGGAAACTATACCTTAATTGTGGCAGCAAGCATCGTTGCTTATGCCCCCGATGAGCTTGACATCACCGACCAGGTAATCAAGGCCTTTGATGCCGCCAAGGAGTAATATCTATGCAGCAAACCCTCGAAAGCCTAGCCCACGATCTTGGGGGGAGGGTGAGCGGGAAGGGCTCGGTAGTGATCTCAGGCGTGGGCGGGATCGAGGAGGCGAGGGAAGGTGATATTACCTTTGTCACCAATGAGAAATTCATCCCCCTGCTCAAGACGACAAAGGCCTCGGCCGCCGTCGTCCCCCAGGAGATACCTGATGTCTCCCTTCCCCTTCTTATAGTCCCCAATCCCCTTTTGGCCATAGCCAAGATCCTCACCATGTTCACCCAAGGACCCTATGTGTCAGGAGGGGTCTCGGACAAGGCGTGGGTCAGCCCCTCGGCTGAGGTGAGTGAGGATGCCACGATATACCCCTTTGTCTCCATCGGGGATGGGGCGCAGATCGCATCACGGGTCACCATCTACCCCGGTGCATCCATCGGCCCCCAGGTCCGAATCGGTGAGGATAGCGTCATCTATTCCAATGTGAGTGTCTACCCCCGGTGTATCCTGGGGAAGCGCGTCATCATCCATGCGGGGGCGGTTATCGGGGCTGACGGCTTTGGGTTTGTTAAGGATGGGGAAGACAATATAAGGATCCCCCAAGTGGGGATCGTGGAGATCGAAGACGATGTGGAAATCGGTGCCAACTGCTGCCTTGATCGAGCCACCTTTGGCAAGACGCTTGTCAAGCAGGGGGTGAAGATTGATAACCTTGTCCAGATCGCCCACAATGTAGAGATAGGGGAGCACAGCATCATCGTAGCCCAGGTAGGTATTTCCGGGAGCACGAAGCTGGGGAAGCATGTTACCTTGGCGGGTCAGGTAGGACTGGTGGACCACATAGAAATAGGGGACAACGTTATGGTGGGTGCCCAGTCCGGTATCACCAAAGATGTACCCCCCAATCAGATTGTGCTGGGCAGCCCCCACCTGCCTCACCGACAGTTTTTGAGGGTGGCTGCGGTATGGACCAGACTGCCGGAGCTTAAGAAGGAGTTGGACCTTTTGCTCAAACGGGTGGAGGCGTTAGAAAAGAACGCAGAGGGAGAGCAGGGATAGAGAGGAGGGTTTTATGATCGATGTGCAGGGGATTATGGATGTCTTGCCCCATCGATATCCCTTTTTGTTTGTGGACCGCATCATAGAGTTAGAAGAAGGCAAGCGGATCGTAGGGATTAAGAACGTCACGTTCAACGAGCCATTTTTTCAGGGACACTTCCCCGGAGAACCAGTGATGCCCGGCGTACTTATCATTGAGGCCTTGGGGCAGACCGCGGGCGTGTTGGCGTTCCGGGCCATGGGGAAGGAGGCGGAAGGGAAGGGTGTTTATCTCATGTCCATCAACCGGGTGAAGTTCCGAAGGCCGGTTGTCCCGGGAGATCAGCTGCGTCTTGAGCTCGATGTAGTGAAACATCGAGGTATGATTTGGGCCTTTCAAGGTAAGGCCTTTGTTGGTGATCAGGTCGCTGTGGAGGCGGAGATCATGGCCACTATTATGGATAAGGAGATTGTTGCGAAATGATACACGAGACAGCTATGGTTCATCCGACAGCAGAGGTGGCCGATGGCGTAGCAATAGGACCATACTCTATTATTGGAGAGAAGGTTAAGATCGGCGAGGGCACGCAGATAGGGTCTCACGTCTTCATCGATAAATGGACGCACATAGGCAAAGGGTGCCAGATCTACCAGTACGCCTCTTTGGGGGCCGCTCCTCAGCACCTGAGGTATAACGGTGAGGAGACCTATGTCATCGTGGGGGATAACAATATTATTAGGGAATATGTGACCATACACCGCGGCACCCCCTTCGGTAATGGGAAGACCGTCCTGGGGGATGAGAACTTCATCATGGCCTATGCCCATGTAGCCCATGATTGTATCTTAGGAAACCGCGTCGTCATGGCCAGCTACGCCGCTCTGGGCGGACATGTCGAGATAGGGGATCACGCCGTCATCGGGGGAATAGTCGCTATACATCAATTCGTCAGGATTGGGACCTACGCCTTTATAGGTGGGGCATCAGCCGTCACGAGGGATATCCCCCCGTATGTCACGGCCTCGGGGATGAAGGTCAAATTGTATGGGGTCAATGTTCTCAATCTACAGCGAAATAAGGTCCCGGAGGAGGTCATCACAGGTTTGCGGAAGGCCTATAAGGTGCTTTTTCGATCTCCTCTTACCATGGAGGAGGCTATCAAGAAAGTGCACGAAGATCCCATCTATACCTTACCAGAGGTACAGCATATGGTGGATTTTATCCGGGGGTCGAAGCGAGGGGTCACGAGAAGATAATCGTGGGTGCAGGTAAGATCAAGGTCGGTGTGGTAGGAGTTGGCTATCTGGGTAAGATCCATGCGGAGAAATACGCCCATATTCCCGAGGCGGAGCTCATCGGCGTGGTGGACATCGACAGGGGTCGCTGCGAAGAGATAGCCGCGCACACCAACTGCAAGCCTTTTTACCATCACCGTGATCTCTTGGACCAGGTTGAGGCAGTGAGCATTGCTGTCCCTACCCTCTCTCATTATCATATTGCCAAAGATTTCTTCTTGTCAGGTGTTGATGTCCTCCTGGAGAAGCCCGTAACTGCTACGGTTCAAGAGGCCCAAGAACTCAATGCCCTGGCAAAGGAGCAAGGCGCCATATTTCAGGTTGGGCACCTGGAGCGGTTTAATGGGGCTCTGGCGGCCATGAATGGTATGTTACAAAAACCCTTGTTTATTGAATCGTATCGGCTTGCTCCCTTTTCTGGCAGGGGGACCGATGTCGATGTTGTCTTAGACTTGATGATCCACGATATCGATATCATCCTCAGCATCCTCAGGGCTGAAATCGAGGAAGTTGAGGCTGTGGGGATGTCCTTTTATTCATCTCACATTGATGTGGCCCATGCACGCCTCCGCTTTAAGGATGGGTGTGTGGCCCACATCTCGGCCAGCAGGATTTCCCACGAGAGGGTGCGCAAGATGATCATCCTCCAGCAAGATTCCCACCTTTCCATTGATTACCTGAAACAGAGCCTCATGATTACCCGAAAGGATGAGGAAGGGAGGGAGGGGATACGAGTGGAGGAGGTTGTACGAGAGAACGAACCTCTGGAGCGACAGTTGCAAGCCTTTTTAAAGAGCGTGCGTGAACGGACCCCCCCCGTTGTCTCCGGCGAGGATGGCCAACGGGCCTTGGAAGTAGCGCTCCAGGTCGTCGATGTCATCGATCGAGCTGTGAAGGGAAGGAGGTGATGGCCGCCGGGGAAAAGGTGCTGATTGTGGCCGGAGAGTCCTCGGGTGATCTCTATGGGGCGCACGTAGTGGAAGCGATGGCTTCGTTAGCACCACAGGTTACCTTTTATGGCATTGGCGGAAGTGAGATGGAGAGGAGAGGGGTCAATCTCCTCTTTTCCTCTTCTGAGCTCGCTGTGGTGGGGCTCACTGAAGTCCTTGAGAAGATGGGGCATATATGGAGGGCCTGGAAGGAGATGAAGCGTTTTATCGCGGGCCAGAGGCCCCATTTAGCGGTCCTGATCGATTACCCCGATTTCAATCTGCGGTTGGCACGGTTCCTGAAGGATAACGCCGTGCCCGTCCTGTATTACGTGAGCCCTCAGGTCTGGGCGTGGCGTTCCGGACGCATCAAGAAGATCGCCAAATGGGTAGATAAGATGGCGGTCATCTTGCCCTTCGAGGTACCTTTCTATCAACAAGCGGGTGTGGACGTGGAATTCGTCGGTCATCCCCTGCTTGATATCCTTAACACAGACCTATCCCGTGATGAAGCACGCCGGCAATTGGGGGTGCCTCCTGATGCCATCCTTATCGGCCTCTTGCCTGGGAGCAGGGAGCGGGAGGTGAAGGCCCTCTTGCCACCCCTTATGGGCGCTGCTAAAATCATCAGTAAGGAGTTTCCCTCCTGCCGATTCATGCTGCCTCTGGCCTCTACGGTCAGGAAGGATTTAGTTCAGGGTTGTATAGCGGAGGGCCATCTCTCTCTGGAAGTGGTCGAAGGAAGGACCTTTGAGGTGATGAAGGCTGCTGATCTTTTGTTGGTGGTCTCGGGCACCGCCACCCTTGAAGGGGCCATTGCCGGCGTGCCTATGGTTATTATCTATCGGTTAAGCCGTATATCCTATCTGATCGGCAGGATGTTAGTAAAGGTGAAGTACATCGGCCTGGCAAATATCGTGGTGGGAAGGAAGGTGGTGCCGGAACTCATACAAGGTGAAGTAACCCCCCAACGCATCGCTCACGAGGCGGAAAAGATCCTGCGGGACCCCGCTACGAGGGGAGAGATCGAAGCGGAGTTTAAGCTCATCAAAGAGAAACTGGGTGAAAGAGGAGCCTCTCATAAGGTGGCCCACATCGCCCTGCATATGATGGGAATAGCATGAAGGGGAAAGAAGTCTATTTACGGGTATTAAAATTTGTTCGGCCCTATTGGCCCAGGCTCCTCGTGGCCATGATCTTTATGGGAGGGGTGTCTGCCATTACCGCCGCCTTTGCACTCCTCACCAAGAATGTATTGGATGATATCTTCATTAACAAAGACAGATTTATGTTAACGGTCCTCCCCTTAGCAGTTATGGGGCTGGGTGTGATCAAGGGGTTCTTCACCTTCGGCGAGGGATACCTGATGAATTTTGTGGGACAGCGGGTGGTGGCGGATATGCGTGCACGGCTGTACAATCACCTACAGACCCTCTCCCTTTCTTTTTTTGATAAGACCCCCACAGGTGTCTTGATGGCCCGTATCACCAACGATGTGAACTCCATCCAGGGTGCTGTCTCCAATGCGGTGACGGGGATGCTCAAGGATTTCTTTACCTTTATGGGACTCTTAGGGGTTATCTTCTATCGGGATTGGCTCCTTGCCCTTGTGGCTATTTTTGTTTTTCCTTTAGCTGCTTATCCTTTTGTTCACTTCAGCAGAACACTGCGCAAAATCAGCAAGAGGACTTTAGAGACAATGGCCTACATTAGTACGTTTCTTCAGGAGACGATCTTCGGCCACCGGATCGTCAAGGCCTTCAATATGGAAGCGTATGAAGCCAGACGTTTCGGGGAGGCTAATGAGCGGTACTTCAGGTATCTCATGAAGCGGGTGAAGATACGGGCCCTCTCGAACCCGGTGATGGAGTGGTTGGCGTATCTCGGGATTGGTGCCTTTGTGTGGGTCGGTGGATATCGGGTTATTAGTGGGGCAATGACGGTGGGAGACTTTTTTTCCTTTATGACCGCCATGGCCCTCCTGTATGATCCCATGCGGGGAATAAGCAAGGTCAATCTCGTCATCCAGGAGGGAGTGGTGGCTGCCCGCCGGGTCTTTGAAATCTTAGATCTCAAGCCAGAAGTGACCGATGCCCCTGATGCCGAGGCTCTCCCTCCCTTTGCTCGGGAGATCAGCTATCACAATGTCTCCTTCCGATATAGTGATGAGATGGTTCTGAAAAAAATCAATTTTGCGGTGCAGCGCGGGGAGAAGGTGGCCCTGGTAGGCTCCAGTGGGGCGGGGAAGACTACTTTGGTAAACCTCCTGCCTCGGTTCTATGATGTAACCAAGGGAAAGATTTCGATCGATGGGATGGATGTTCGCCATGCGACCTTGCAGTCCCTGCGTGCTCAGATCGGCGTGGTAAGTCAGCAGACCCTTTTGTTTAACGATACCGTGCGGAGCAACATAGCCTACGGCAGGCCGGATATCCCCAAAGCAGAGGTGATCAAGGCGGCGAAGATGGCTGATGCCCACGATTTCATCGTCAAGCTCCCCCAGAGTTATAATACCGTTATTGGTGAGCAGGGGGTTAGGCTCTCAGGAGGACAGCGGCAAAGGATCTCCATCGCCAGGGCCTTGTTGAAGAACGCCCCCATTCTGATCTTGGATGAGGCCACTTCTTCGCTGGATACGGAATCGGAGCGTGAGGTGCAGGCTGC
>CAYWLI010000002.1:17520-21757 GCA_964459135.1 uncultured Thermodesulfobacteriota bacterium
CATTGAGGAGGTGAATGGGGAGCGCATCAGGGGGCTTTGGGAACGAGGGGAAAATGCCATCGGTGTTTTTTGGCACGGCAGGCTCTTGATGACGCCCTTGGTCTATGGAGGACGGGGATTAAGGATCCTCATCAGCCGTCACCGGGATGGTGAACTGACCAGCAGGACCGTCCGTTACTTTGGCCTGGGGACGATTCGGGGTTCCAGCACGAGGGGGGGGATTGCGGGGATCAAGGGTCTCGTCCGGTCCTTGCAAAAGGGTTATGATGTGGCCATCGCCCCTGACGGCCCGCGGGGGCCGCGTTGCAAGGTTCAGCCAGGGGTGATCCACGTGGCGAAGCTCAGTGGCCGCCCCATTTTCCCTCTAACATTCAGCGCCACTCCTCGGAAGGTATTGCATACGTGGGATCGTTTCATCATCCCACTTCCATTTTCGCGCGGCGTCTTTGTCTGGGGAGAGCCTATCTGGGTCGATCATGCAGAAGATGAAAAAGGAATGGCACACAAAGCTTTACTCTTGGAGAAGCGGTTGCAAGAGGTCACCGAACGAGCCGATCATTATTTTGAGAAGGGGAGATGATCTCTCCGTGGGACAATATCAGTGATCGCATTGATCTATCTCCTTTATAATCTTGTCTTTATTATTTTTTCTTTCTTTGCACTTCCTGTTTCTCTTTTGAAGACCCTTCTTACCAAGGGATCGTTTCATAGAGAACGGTGGGGGGGTTATTCCCCTGAGGTGTTTCAGAAGCTGGATGGGAAGCCCCGTATCTGGTTTCACGCCGCTTCGGTGGGAGAGGTACGGGTTGCCCTCACGCTCTTAGGGGAGATGCAGAAGGTGTATCCTCGCCATGGGTTCGTCATCTCTACAACCACCCCGCAGGGGAGAGCTGTTGCTTCCCAAGCTTATGGAGTCGATGTGGCCCTCTTGGCCCCGTTAGATCAGCCGTGGGTAGTGAGAAGGGCGGTGAAACTCATCAAACCCCGTCTTCTCTTGGTGGCGGAAACGGAGCTATGGCCCAATCTGCTGAAGGAGGTAAATAAGAAAGGCGTGCCTATCATCCTTTTCAATGGAAGGATTTCCCGGAGATCCTTCCGTTTTTATCGTCCTCTGAGGTTTTTTTTCAGTGATGTCCTGCATAATTTTGATGCCTTGTGTCTTAAATCAAACATTGATAGAGAGCGCATGATGAATCTGGGGGCGCCCCCGAGTGTCATTCACGTTACCGGAGATCTTAAATTTCACCAGATGAGCGCTTCGGCCGCGGTGGACAGTGAGCGGTTGCGCCGGGAGTTGAGGCTCTCTCAGGGGGAAACTATCTTTATCGCCGGCAGCACGCATGAGAGTGAGGAGGAGATCATCCTCCACGTTTTTAAAGAGTTACAGCACGATTTTTCTCAACTCATCCTGATCCTTGCCCCCCGACATCTCCAGAGGATCCCCCGGGTGGAAAGTCTTTTGGAATCCCAAAGGGTTCGATGGGTGAGGAGGACAATGATCAGTGAGGAACGCCGGCCAGCGGAGGTCATTCTGTTGGATACTGTTGGTGAGCTTGCAGCCATCTATGGTTTGGGAACCGCCATATTTGTGGGGGGAAGTTTTTGCCGGGTAGGGGGGCATAACATCTTGGAGGTCTTGGCCCAGGGAAAAGGGGTGATCTTTGGTCCTCACATGGAAAACGTGAGAGAGATCGCCCAACTCGTAGTAGAGAGGGGAGCGGGGATACAAGTCAGCACCCCTGATGAACTCAGGGAGGTCCTGGGTAGACTCGTCGCGGATCCCTCTCTCAGGAAGGAGATGGGTGTGAAAGGTCTTGCCTTGCTTCAGGAGCATCAGGGGGCCTTGGAGCGAACGGTGAAGATAGTGAAGGAATTTTTTACAGGGTGAAGAGGTATTTAGCAAAAAGACGTTGGGAGCATTATCTCTTCCAAGAATCTGGAGGATGGTGGAGGCACTTGTACCTCTTACCCCTTGCTGTCATCTCCTGGGTATACGGGGTGGGGGTTTGGATTAGGAAAACGTTGTATCAGCGAGGGTTGTTCAAAACACGACAGCTCCCCTGCCGTGTTCTCAGCGTGGGGAACATAACCTTGGGGGGGACAGGGAAGACCCCTCTGGTAGCCGCTTTGGCCAAGGAGTTGCTGCAGAGGGGGATGCATGTTGGGATATTGAGCAGGGGATATAGAGGATTGAAGGAGAGGACAGGAGGGGTGCTCTCTGATGGCACAAGGATCTACCTGACCCCTGCGGAGGCAGGGGATGAACCGTTTATGTTGGCCACGATGTTATCTCGTGTCCCCGTATTGGTCGGTAAAAGAAGATACGAGATGGGCATCCATGCCTGTGAAAAATTTGGGGTCAATGTCCTAATACTTGATGACGGGTTTCAACATGTGAGGGTCAAGCGGGATGTAGATATCGTCCTCATTGACACCCGTCGCGGGTTCGGGAATGGCCGTCTCTTCCCCCGAGGTCCCCTCAGAGAGCCGTTACGATCGTTGCGTCGCGCCTCCCTGTTTGTCCTCACCAAGACAGAGCCCTCTCAGCCGCTGGATGAGATAGAGGGCGTACTCCGCTCTCATGCCCCAGCGGTTCCCCTCTACCACAGCAGATATAAACCCGTCTCGCTTGTGGAAGTGGCTTCTGGCAAACAATTTTCTCCAGAGTTTGTACAAGGGAAGAGAGTTCTTGCCTTTGCGGGGGTTGCTGATCCAGAATACTTTGTTCATGTATTGAAAGGATTAGGGGCGGATATTGTGAGAGCAGTGCCTTTTACCGATCACCACCAGTATACAACTGAGGACGTACGCGAGATGTGCGAATACCGAGATACGGTAGACTTATGTGTTACGACACAGAAGGATTATGTAAAATTACAAGCAAACCCCTTGGGTGACCTTCCCCTCTTTGTTCTCACCATTGAGCAGGAGATTTTGGAACAAGCATTTTATCAGGCAGTGTTCTCATTACTCTCTCCTTAAATATATGAAACAATATAGTTGAAGAATTGGGCCCAATATCGTATGCTGGAAAATGGATGGCTTGAGTTATGAGAGGACCCAATATATTGATTATCGATGAGGAGGGGGAATTACTCTATGCCGACGATCAAGTAAAAGATGCATTTGCCTCTAAATCACCAGGACATTATCGATTTGAAAAAATTCCTTTGGGGCATATGGGAGGAGCAGCAACATATCTCGTCAAGGTCTATCCTCCAGAGGATGAGCTCATCAAATTTTTTTCCGTCTTTATCCATGAGTTTAAAAACCCCTTAGGAGCCATTAGAGCCCTAGCCCAATCTTTGGAGGCAAAATTTAGGCCATCTCCCGATCAGGTGGAGAAGATCAAGGCCTATACAGGGAGAATCATCAAAGAGATCGATCGTCTCAATGCCCTTCTGGCTTCAGTCAAATACATCGCGCGACCTGTCATACGGTATATGGTCGATTTTAATCTATCTGAAGTGGCCCACACCGTGGTGGACCTCTATCGCGAAGAGCTACATCAAAAAGGCATTAGCATACGGTTGGCGTTAGAGAAAAATGACATAATTTTTAGAGGGAATCCCGACAGTTTTCATCAGATACTTTCTAATCTAATTAAAAACGCACAGGAGGCTTTGGTTAATCGCAAGGAAGGAGAGATACACGTTGGTTTGCGTTTACATAATAACACAGTGGAAATTGAGGTTATAGATAACGGCAAGGGTATCCCTGAAGAGATTCTCGAATCCCTTGGCAAAAAACCCTTTGTGACTACAAAGCCCTATGGTATGGGATTGGGGCTGTTTGTGGTAGATACGCTCACTCGGGGGTGTAGCGGCTCTTTAGCATTAACCAAAGGGCCGAGTGGTTATGGAACAAAAGTCAAGATATCCCTCCCATTATTGAGGTTGGACGAGGTGTAAGAGTATGGATGTGCTGTTGATCGATGATAATGTGAACTTTGCCTTTTCAATAATAATGCATTGTTTGATTCTTTGTAACTCATGATTAAAAAAACGGAAGCGAGGGAGCTAGCGTGAAAAAAAAGCCTCAGATTCTTGTGGTAGATGATGAAGAGTCGATGGTCTTCAGCATAGAGGACTACCTCAGCTCATACGCCGATTGTCTGGTTGCCACCAGCTATGAAGAGGCTATCTCTATGTTGGAAAAGGAAAAGGATATCTCACTGGTTATCTCTGACATCCGAATGCCGGATAAGGATGGGTTTGATCTCTTGATGTGGCTTCGT
>CAYWLI010000002.1:21857-46276 GCA_964459135.1 uncultured Thermodesulfobacteriota bacterium
TCTTTGAGGAGGCCAGGAGGAGAGACGAAGCAGCTGTGCCAATGCAGGATGAAAGAGAAGCAACTATTCCAGTCAAGGAGGAAGTTGCCACATTAGATATAGCCAAGGAATTGACAGTATGGCAAACGAAGGTGGCGGGGTTTGTTGAATCAGCCCTTATAAATATGGATGGGACCTATATAGCGGGAACATCCAATGTACCCGGAGAAGACCTTTCAGAACGTGTTGCCTATTACGCACGAGCAGTAAAAGCTATTGCGCAGGCATTAAATGCTACGAAGACGGGACATTACCAGGAGGTTTTGATCACTACCGATACCCATTATGTGATTTGGCAAAAACTCACCGATGAGATCTTTTTATCTCTTACCGTTAATAAAAAAGAAGGGAATTTGGGAATGGGGCGGGTGCAGATGCAACAGTTGTGCAAAAAAGTGATCGGAAAGTTGCCCTGAAAGAAGTTTTCACGGTCTTCCCACAATCGTTCTGGCCCGCAATCGGTAGCGAGCATTCTATTGTCAAGACCTCCTCTTTATGGTAAAAAAAGTAATACCCAATATATAGCCAAGCGTGTTTTCTCGACACCAAGGACGAGAAATATTCGTGAGGTCACTGAGGGTGCTTTTTGAAGCCGTGAATAATCCATACATACATATGAAGGGGGCATAACCCCGATTCAGCAACAGTATCGGGTTGCCACTGACCGTATTATGCAGCCTACCAAGAAGACATATTTCCCACGTATGAAAGGTATGGGAAGACTCACTGTATGAACCAGAAACGACCGACAATACTCCTCGTAGATAATGACGAAGCGATCATTTCCAGCGTCAGAGAGCACCTGAGCTCATATGCCGATTGCCGGGGCGCCACCAGCTATGAAGAGGCCATCTCCACGCTCGAGGGGGAAGCGGGAATCGCCTTGGTCATCACCGACATCAGGCTGCCGGGGAGAGATGGCTTTGATCTGTTGCTCTGGCTTCGTGAGCATCGCCCTAAGGTAAAAGTGGTTATGACCACAGCCTATGGTTCGCCGGCGGTGAGGTCGCTGGCAAAACAACAGGGGGCTGTGATGTATTTAGAAAAGCCTTTCGAACCGAAAAAATTGATGGATACAGTACAGATGATCCTTGAGCGCACGGGATTTTCCGTGGCCATTCAGGATATGGAGTTTACGGATTTGCTCCAATTTCTCTCCTTTGCCGGCAGGGCGGTAAAGGTGCAGGTGACCAACAACATTGGCGAAGAGGGTGAGATCGGCTTGCAAGGTGATACTGTTTTATGGGTGCGGACGAGCGCTCAGATAGGTGAGGAGGCCTTTTTCGAGATCGTGAGGTGGAAAGGCGGCGGGTTTGAAATGAAACCGCTCAGTAAGGAGGAAAAAGGCAACAAAGAGGATGAAATTTCCCTTTCGTATCTTCTCCTTGAGGGGGCACGGAGGCAAGATGAGGATCTCCTTTCGAAAACGAAGGAGGAAACGACGAAAAAAGAAAAAGAGGAGGAACCTGAGCCACCTAAAGAGCGTGCAAGCAGGGTGCGCGCTATCACGGTACTGTTGGAGGAATTAGAACGGGAGATCCCCGACGTTATTGCGGCGGCAGTGGTCAGCATCGATGAAGGGGTACCCTTAGTCGCTACAACCAACGATCCAGCGTTTGACGTCGATATCGTTGCTGCGTATTATGCCGAGGTGATAAAGACCAATGAGAAGGCCCTCGAAGCCTTGCACAAAGGACCGATGCTTGAAGAGGTGCTCGTAACGACCGATGCATTTTCCCTTGTTGTAAAACCCTTGCCGGACACTCGTTTCTATGTGGGCTTGGTCATGGCTCAGAAGGGCAATGTCGGGATGGCGAGGACGGTTATGAAGCGATATGAAAAGAGATTTCTTGAGACCGTGCCAGCGGATTAAGAGATCAACCCCATCCAGACGCCCACAGCATAGCTGCTCCCCCTTTTTTGATCACCCTTATTGTCAAAATCCCCTATCTGTGGTAAGCAAGGTGAGACTTCAGGTAAGCGCATGACAGACTGAGTATTCCGCGGATGACTATGCAGCAGCTCACGGTAGTGTATCACCCTCTGTATGAGGAGGATTACCCCACGGCCTCGGTTGAGATGCCGAAACGGGTCGCGGTGATACGCGATGAACTGAAAGGGGATTTTGCATTTGTCACCCCTCAGGCCGCCACTGAGGAGGATATCCTTGCTGTTCATACTCGTTCCCTTCTTGAGGAGGTGAAGCAAGATCCCCTCCTCTATAAGGTAGCCTCATTGGCAGCGGGGGGCGCCATGCACGCTGCGCAGTTGGCATGTGAGGGGATCCCCTCCTTTGGGCTTATTCGCCCTCCTGGCCACCACGCCAGCCCTGGGAGCCATTGGGGGTTTTGCTTCTTCAACAATATGGCCATTGCGATGGAACGATTGATCAGAGAAGGCAAGCTCCAACGGGTCTTGATCCTGGACATCGATCTCCACTTCGGCGACGGCACCCGCAACTTCTTCCAGGGGCGCAGCGATGTGGTGGTGGCGAACATTCAGGAGGAAGAGAGAAGTGCCTTTCTTGAAAAGGTAGCTGAAGCCTTGGAGTCAGCTTCCTCATATGATCTTATTGCAATCTCAGCGGGGTTTGATCGATATCGCCTGGATTGGGGAGAGACTCTTGAAATGGCAGATTACCGCCGCATCGGTGAGATGGTTGCCAAGAAGGCCGTATCCTGCTGCTATGGCAGGCGGTTTGCCATCCTAGAGGGGGGATATTATCTCCCCCACCTCGGAAAGAACGCCCGTAGTCTCATAGAGGGCCTCGCCGTAGCTTGACAGACCTCCGGGCCTTTATCATAATTACTGTGCGGGGAGAAAGGTGGAAATTTTGCGAGAGAAGATATTACAGGCTGCTCACGAAAGTTCACAACTCAAAGAGCAATTTTTTCGTGACAATGTCGACGCCGTAACGGAGATAGTTCGCTTTATAACGGAGACCTTCCGTCGGGGAAACAAGATTCTCATCTTCGGCAATGGCGGCAGTGCTGCCGATGCCCAGCATATCGCTGCAGAGTTCGTCAACCGTTTCTTATTTGACCGAGCTCCGTTGCCGGCTATTGCCCTGACCACCGATACCTCTATCTTGACCAGCATCAGCAACGATAGAGACTTCTCCCAGGTCTTCGCCCGACAGATCGAGGCCCTTGGGGCCAAGGGGGATATCGCCTGGGGGATTACCACCAGTGGAACATCACCCAATATGATCGAGGGGTTTCGCAAGGCCGCGGAGATGGGGATGAAGACCATCGCCCTTACCGGCAAGGATGGTGGTGAGGTCTTGCGGATGACTGATTATGCCCTGAACGTTAATTCCGCTCATACACCCCGTATCCAGGAGGTGCATATCACCGTAGGCCATATCATATGTGAACTGGTGGAGGGAGAACTCTTCCCCTCAGGAGGTCGGCGGTGAAACGGGGATCTGATTGGGAACCATTGGATATCAAAGGCATTAAGACCCGTTCGTTGCGGGAGCGAAAGAGCAAGGTTGAGGCAACGCGCTTTGCCTCACCGCTGTTGCCTGGCTCCACTTTTAAGGGATTTTGTGATTCCCTCCCTCAGTTCTTGGCGGCTGAAGACTTTAAAGAGATCGTCTCCCGCATCGTAGCAGCAGTCAGAGGGGACAAGATGGTCCTGCTCGGCATGGGTGCCCATCCCATCAAGGTGGGTCTGAGTCCCATCATTATTAATCTGATGAAGCGGGGCGTTATCCGGGGATTGGCCATGAACGGTGCCGGTATTGTCCACGATGTGGAGATCGCCATGGCGGGGAAGACCTCTGAGGAGGTGGCAGAGGGGTTGGGTGACGGGTCCTTCGGGGTGACCGCAGAGACAGCGGAGTTTATCAACGCCGCTCTCAAAGATGGACAAGGGGAGGGGTGGGGGTGCGGCAGGGCCGTAGGGAAGGCCCTCCAGAACAAGAAGGGACTTCCGTACCGAGACCAGAGCATTTGTGCTGCGGCCTTCCGATTGGATATCCCCCTGACCGTCCATGTCGCCATCGGCACCGACGTAATCCATATCCATCCATCAACGGATGGTTCAGTCCTCGGGGAAATGACCTATCGCGATTTTCGGCTCTTTGCTTCCCTGGTGGCTGCTTTGGAGGGTGGGGTCTATATCAATGTGGGATCAGCAGTGATCATGCCCGAGGTATTTCTCAAGGCCCTGAGTGCGGTGAGAAACCTGGGGCATCAAGTGGAGGACTTCGCCACCCTCAACATGGATTTTATCCAACACTACCGCCCTACCCAGAATGTGGTCCAGAGACCTACAGCCAAGGGGGGAAAGGGGTTTGCCCTGACCGGCCACCATGAGATCATGGTTCCCCTCCTGGCCGCCGCAATTATCGAAGATCTCGAAGAAAAGACTTAAATTATCTGGTTGCCCCACCTTGAAAAAGACAGTAGTGATATATATAATTAAATAAGTTTACGTTTTGTGTTGGACAGCAACAGAAAGGTCGGTATTATAGTTCAGAAGGAGGTTCGATGAAAGGTATTATTTGGTTTGTCTTGATTATTGCTGCATGGTTTGTCTTAAACCGATATATCCTTCCCAAATTGGGGGTGGATACCTGAATGAGCAGTAGCTGCCGGATCGAGGATCGGTCCGAAGAGGTCAGCAAAACTGAAAGCAAAAGGTAGGCTTGCAGTCATGGCGGGAAGTAGCGCTTCTACACGCCACGGTCGGCTTTACTGTAATAAATTTGACAGATGGGTGGATGAAGAGGATGCGACCTGTACACAGCCGGATGATTATTGTGAGTTTAGAGACAGATGCGGAATCTACTTTCTGATGACAGAACGCACGAGAGGCGCGAATAAGAGAGCAAAGGAGGAGCGAGATGCCTCTGTATGAATACCGATGCCAGGCGTGCGGAGATGACTTTGAAACCCTGAGGGGGCTGCATGATAAGGATGAGGATGTGGAGTGCCCGAAATGCGGCGAGAAAAAGGCGGAGAAGCTCTTGTCCGCCTGTTGCGCGGTGAAAGGGGAGTCATCCTCTGCAAGCGCAGGCGCATGCGGAACAAAGGGATTTACCTGAGGCTAATACTGGGCGATGGTCCATCGCCGAAAAGCAGTAAGTGATCAGTTGTCAGTAGGCAGTGATCAGTAAACAATATACTGCGTCAGAGGTATGGGACGTTGTTGACTAGCTAGAAAAAAGATGAAAAGGTTTGGTTTTTTACTCTGCTTTCCCTCCCAACTTCTTGAGCCTTAAACTTGCCAAGGTCCCCCACGGGGGTGGGGGTGATAAATCAAGGGATTCTTGGTAAGCCTCAACGGCCTTTTTCGTCTCTCCCAATTTCTCCCAACACATACCCATTTGCAAGAGGACATAGGGCTTGAGCCATTCATCCCCTGAGGCGATGACTTGTTGAAAGTTGTCGATGGCCTGCTGATATTCACCCTTGGCACTATATGAATTCCCCAAAGCATTGAAGGCGATGACCCGCAGGAAGGGTTTCGATGAGCGCTTTAAGAAGAGTGTGAAGTCCGTGATGGCCTGATCGTAGTCCTGTTGGAGCATAGAGCTCCTCCCCCGATAGAGGAGGGCTACTTTCCCGGCCGTTGTTCTGGGATAGTCGTTGATCAATTCCGTGAAGACCGGGAGGGCTTCCTCACGCTTTTCCTCCTGTTGATACAGGGCGATCCCCCTCCCCAGGAGGGCAAAGGCCATATCCTCGCTGGCCGCTTGGTGCTGGCGCCAGAAGACGAGGGCCACGATGATTGCCGCCAGGAGGAGAACACCCAGCCCGATATAGGTGAGGTGGGCCATGGCATACTTCATAGCCTTGGCCCCCACCGTTACAAATTCGTCGGGTTCCCTGAGCTGCTTTTTTGTGATCCTCCGTTTGGCAACCACGCTCTCTTTCCCCCTTGTGCCCACCTCTTATATCCTGTAACGACCTCTTTGTCAACGCCTTTCACGATCTTGACATCTGCCCGCATTTACCTTAGCCTTGGGGTTTCTGCGAGAGGGAGGAAATGGGAGCACCACACATAAAAGCGATCGTAAGGGAACAGGCCCTCGAGGGAATCCTCTTCTTCAGCCCGGAGAATATCCGCTATCTTACCGGATTTTCCGGGAGTGAGAGTTATCTCTTAGCGGGGAAGGATGCGAATCTCCTTTTGGTGGACTCCCGCTATATCACCCAGGCCAAAGAGGAGACAAAGGACTGCCGTATCATTCTGATAGACAAGGGGATCAAGGGTGTGGCGGCAAAGATTGTTGCCCTCGGGTGGAGGCGGCTGGGTTTTGAGGCCCAGCGTATATCCGTGGCCCTCTTTGAGCAGCTTCAAGAGAATCTGCACGAGACAGTGCTGGTCCCGATAAAGGATGAGTTGGAGCGGCTGCGTGGATTGAAGGGGGATGATGAGATCACGTTGATAAAACAGGCCGTTCAGGTTGCTGAAGAGGCCTGGGAGAAGGTCCTGGGGATAGTCAATGCGGGAACAAGGGAGGATGAGCTGGCCCTTGAGCTTGAGTATCGCATGAAAAGGGCGGGAGCGGAAGGGGTTGCCTTTGATATCATTGTAGCTGCGGGCCCACGAACAGCCCTCCCCCATGCTCAGCCAACCACACGGCCCATCGAGGAGGGTGATTTTGTCCTCTTTGACTTCGGGGCCCGGTACCGGGGTTACTGTTGCGATGAGAGCTGTACTGTAGTCGCAGGTCGGGCTACTGAGGAACAGAAGGACATATATGGTATTGTGAAGGATGCCCATGATAAGGCCATAGAACAGGTAAAGCCAGGGGTGAGGCTTGCTGAGATAGATGCAACGGCCAGAGACCATATCAATCAGGCAGGCCATGGGGAACATTTCGGACATGGCACAGGGCACGGGGTTGGTCTGGCTGTCCATGAATGGCCTGCCGTGGGCAAGGATTCCCCAGTTGTCGCCGAAGCGGGGATGGTCTTTACTATTGAACCGGGTATCTATATCCCCGGGTGGGGGGGGGTGCGGATTGAGGATATGGTTTTGGTTACCCCTGATGGCTGTGAGGTCTTGACGGCGATCCCCAAAGACCTCATGATAGTATGACGACGACACGGAGGTAGATAGCATGACAGCATCAACCGCTGATTTTCGCAAGGGGCTGAAGATAGAATTGGAGGGAGAGCCCTATATCATCACTGATTTCCTCCATGTAAAGCCCGGCAAAGGGGGCGCCTTTGTCAGGACGAAGCTCAAGAGCCTGGTCACCGGCAATGTGATCGATCGGACCTTCCGCTCAGGGGAGAAGGTGCAGACTCCTGACTTGGAAGAGAAGACCATGCAGTACCTCTACCATGAGGGCGATACGTACCACTTCATGGACAGCAATACGTATGAGCAGTTTACCCTGGCAGGGAAACTGTTGGGTACGGACAGCAATTTTTTACAAGAGAACGTCGAGGTGATGATCCTCTTCCACAATGGTCAGCCCATCGGTGTGGAGCTCCCCCTCTTTGTGGAACTCACGATCGTGCAGACGGAACCGGGGGTGAAGGGAGATACGGCCAGCGGCGGGACCAAGCCCGCTACGGTGGAGACCAGGGCGGTGATCCTGGTACCCCTCTTCCTCAATGAAGGGGATGTGATCAAGGTGGATACCAGGACAGGGGAGTATATCGAACGGGTCAAGTAGGCTGTGGGAATGGGGAGGTGAACAATAAATATGTTTCTATTTATGTTGATGATTAATATCGACGGCCACCTCCTCGTCCTCCTTTGCCATCACGACTATCGGAACGCGGGCGAGCCTCATTAACGTTAAGATCTCTTCCCTTTAACTCTTTTCCATTGAGCCCATTGATTGCAGCTGTGGCTTCAGCCTTTGCGGGCATCTCGACGAAACCGAACCCTCTTGATTGACCACTATACTTATCCTTTACAATAGTGACGGATTCAACCTGCCCGTATGATTCAAAAGCCTGGCGTAAATCATCTTCTGTGAGATCGAACGATAGATTTCCTACGTAGATGTTCATTCTGGTCTCCTTTGTGTGATTAATGCTTGCTATCGTCTAATGGCTGAACTGAGCGG
Organism: uncultured Thermodesulfobacteriota bacterium; assembly: GCA_964459135.1. Classification (GTDB taxonomy): domain Bacteria; phylum Desulfobacterota; class B13-G15; order B13-G15; family RBG-16-54-18; genus CAYWLI01. The sequence continues at coordinate 29,938 of CAYWLI010000002.1, forward strand.
CGGTCCTGCACGATGAAAGTCGGCTTCAGCCCAAAATCCAACGAGCAATGCCGGAGGACCGTTGCAGCCCGGCAAACTGCTCAGAACCCACGCTTCTTGGCGCGAAGGTTTCGCCTGCTCCCTTTAGGCTTAGATCCCCTTGCACCTCGCGGTTTTCTGGATGGCCCGCCGTCACTATAATTTGGTGAGCGCCGTTGCCGCTCCTCTGCTTGGCTTACCCGAAGACTCCTTCCGTTGAGCTGGTGGCCGTCGAACCTCTCGACAGCCTCTGCGGCAGCCACCTCCTCATTGAACTCGACAAAGCCAAACCCTCTTGCGCGACCGGTGATGCGGTCGAGTGGCAGAGCCACCTCTGTAACGTGGCCCACTTCGGAAAAAAGTCTTTCCAGATCCTCTTGCGTCGTATCGTAGCTCAAATTCCCAACAAAAATTTTGGCGCTAATGATGACCTCCTTTCAAGTCGATTGTCTACCGCTCCCAGATATTGCGGCCTCACTTAGTAGTTTCGGTATACTTTATATTTATCATTTTTTTGTCATTTAGTCAACTTTTTTGAAAAATGGGGGAATTATTATCTTTCTGCCCTGTTGAAAAGTATACTAAAATCTTAGCGCCTCAAATCCTTTTACACAGTGTAAGGTATGGTGTTCGTTTCTGTTGCAGTGAGAAATTTCACTCATCTGACGCTCTGGAGCGCAACGACATCAACCGAGAGGTGAGGAGCATGTCAGCCTTGCTTTTCCATTGGTTGCCTAATAATAGTCTTCAGCTTCTCTGGAGCAGTTTTCCTCATATCGCTTACATATATTTCATGATGCTTGCCGGAGCGGTTGTAGCCGTTTTCTTTAATGAACGTATGGACCTGTTCGATGGTTGGCCCCTCTTCAGAAAATGGACCGATGTGCATTATCTGGGCAGCTTTCCCTTCAGAGAACGATTCAAATCTGATGTTTGACAGCGACACCGGATTCTTTTTCTTTCTTACTTCCTCGACGGCCTCTGCAAGCAACTCCCCGGTTACCGCTTCTGGTTGCATGATCATTAACGTCCATTTCCAATCATCTTTCTTTTCGATGCTGAACTGGGTCATATCATCTACCCACCATAACCCTTCCAAGGGCATTACACCGTAATCTATCCCCACTGCACCTTTCTTAACCATGAATTTTAAGGTGTAAGCAAGACTATAGAGGGCCCCTACAGCGTCCTGGAATGCCTGAGAAGTATTTGGATCGCCTTCCCCATCAATCATGAGGAAGTTCATCTGCTGTACATCTACGACTTCCACGGTACTCGCAGTCGGCTGATAGAGATGCTTGAGCTCTTTTTTGTAATCGATTTTTGCCATCATGGCCTCCTTCAGAAAGGTTATGGGTTAGGAACCACGCGTCATAGAGTGCCTCTCTGCAGCCTTATAGTACTGCAGATGAGCATAGGTAGCAAAGAAATTTTACGAAACGAGGTAATCAGTTGATCCGCATAGCCCCCTTTTTTGTTGACCTCAGTCAGTGAATGTGGTAAGGCAATAGCACGTTGCACTTTTTATTACTCTTCAATAAAAATCTTATAGTACAAAGATAGGAGCGGATACAATGGCCAAAAAACCAAGACGTGATACCGTCACCTATCAACTGAGACACGATCGCAAGGTGGTGTATATTGGCACGACGAGTGATCCAGATCGCCGTGAGCAGGCCCACCGCGCCGAAGGCAAAAGGTTTACCAAGCTCGTCATGACGTCACGGAGTATGACGGAAGAGGGCGCCAAGAAGAAGAGGATAGAGCAGTTAGAGGCCTATCGGCGCAGCCACGACGGGAAGAATCCAAAGTATAATAAAGATTAAAGGCTTACTCACTCGTACTACGTGTAACGCTTCGAATACCCTGTTACCTCAAAGGGTTTTCCCTGCCTACCCCCTTTTTACGCAGCATGAAATGTGTTACCATGTTAAAAAGCACCCACGAATATGGGTTACGAGTTCTTAGATCATACCGGCGACCTGGGGATCAGGGTTTGGGCTGCAGATGTCAAGGGGCTCTTTCAGGAGGCGGCCCGGGCACTCTTTGACATCATCACGGACATCGAAAAGGTCGAGGTGCACGTGGATCGAAAGGTTACGGTCGAGGCGTCCACTGTGGATGAGTTGCTGGTGGCCTGGCTCAGTGAGCTTCTGTATCTCTATGAGGTGGAGGGCCTGCTCTTTTGCGATTTTGCGCTCGCTGAAATCGAAGAAGGGAAGGTTAAGGGAGTGGCCATGGGAGAAGAGTTTCGCGAGGGGCGTCATCCAATCAAGACTTCAATAAAGGCCGTGACCTATCATCAACTGGAGATTAAAGAAAAAGATGGGCGCTGGCAGGCCCAGGTGATCTTCGATATCTAGCAGGGAGACTACATGAACGAGAAGCAATCAGTACGTCTTGAGAAAGTAGACGAGTATCGCTGGCTCATACCGCGCGAGGGGGGGATGCGCACCGACGGCTTGGTCTATGCCGACGAACGCATGATGGGTGACATTAAAAAAGATCAGAGTCTCCAGCAGGTGAAGAACGTGGCCTTTTTGCCCGGGATCGTCGGTTACTCCCTGGCCATGCCCGACATCCACTGGGGATATGGATTCCCCATCGGTGGGGTGGCGGCCTTTGACGAAGCGGAGGGTGTAGTCTCGCCCGGGGGGGTGGGCTACGATATCAACTGCGGGGTGCGATTGATGCGCTCCGGTTTGGAGCGCACCGAGGTTCAGGGGAAGATCAAAGGCATCGTGGATGCCCTCCTCGTCAACATCCCCTCCGGGGTGGGGTCTCACCGCAAAGACCTGAAGCTCGACAAAGGGCAGCAGCGCAAGGTCCTTCAGAAGGGCGCCCAGTGGGCAGTAGACCAAGGGTATGGACGCTGGGAAGATCTGGAGCACATCGAGGAAAAAGGACGTATCCTGGATGCCGATCCCGAGCTCGTCTCGCACAAGGCCCTCGAACGCGGCAGGGCCCAGTTGGGGACCCTGGGATCGGGGAACCATTTTGTCGAGGTGGGATATGTGGCCGAGGTGTATGATGAAGGGGCAGCCGGAACCTTGGGGTTGGCTAAGGATCAGGTGACGGTCATCGTCCACACGGGATCCCGGGGTCTGGGCCATCAGGTCTGTGATGATTCTATCCGGGTGATGCTTCAGGCCGCACACAAGTATGGGATAGAGCTTCCGGACAAACAGCTTTGCTGTGCCCCGCTCGGATCACAGGAGGGCAAAGAATATCTCGCAGCCATGGCCTGCGCCGCCAACTTTGCTTTTGCCAATCGGCAGATTATCACACACTGGGTGCGGGAGACCTTTGAGCAGGTCCTGCACATAGGACCCAGCACCCATAGGCTCGACCTCATCTATGATGTCTGTCACAACATCGCTAAGGTGGAGAACCATACGGTCGAAGGGAGGCAGCAGCGCCTCTGCGTGCACCGCAAGGGTGCCACCAGGGCCTTTCCACCCCATCACCCCGATGTCCCCGCTGCGTATCAGGAGGTCGGTCAGCCCGTCCTGATCCCCGGAGACATGGGGAGGTGCTCGTACGTGCTGGTCGGTACCCGAGGGGCCTTTGAGGAGACCTTCGGGAGCACCTGTCATGGTGCGGGGAGGATCATGAGCCGCCACCAGGCAAAAAAGAGCGCCCACGGTCGGGCAATAACCAAGGAGCTGGAGGCCAAAGGGATCTATGTGCGGGCGGCCAGTATGGGAACCCTCGTGGAGGAAATTCCAGAGGCCTATAAGGACGTAAGCGATGTCGTCAATGTGGTCCACGGCGCCGGTATCGGGAAAAAGGTGGTACAGCTGAAACCCATAGGTGTAATTAAGGGATGAGACGCCGTATCTACCTGCAGATGCGGTCGTGGGAGGAGGCCCTCGAGGTATTTTTTAAACGGGTCAAACCCTCACGATATGACCAACAGGAAAACATTCCCGTTAAGGAGGCCCTGGGAAGGGTGACTGTCGCGCCGATCTTCGCCCGCCTCTCCTCTCCTCACTATCACAGTGCGGCCATGGACGGGATTGCGCTGGAGGCGCAGGTCACCTTTGGGGCGGCAGAGGATCGACCCAAGCAATTACGGGTCGGGACGGAGGCCTTCTTGGTGGATACCGGAGACCCCCTCCCTCCGGGGACTGATGCCGTGGTCATGATCGAGGAGGTCCATCAGATCGATACGCAGACCGTGGAGATCATGCGAGCCGCTTCCCCCTGGCAGCACGTGCGCACCGTAGGTGAGGACCTGGTGGCAAGCGAACTCATCCTCCCCCAGGGGCATCGCATCAGCCCTGCTGATCTGGGGGCCTTGCTGACAGGAGGGGTCTTGGAGGTTCTGGTCAAGCGCAGGCCCCGGGTCGCCGTGGTCCCCACCGGTGATGAGGTAATCACCCCTGAGGAGGCCCTGTCCAGGGGGCCCCGCGAGGGTGAGATCGTGGACGTGAATTCGACAATCTTGGGGGGGTTGATCACGGAGGCGGGGGGGGAGTGTGTACCCCATCCTATTGTCCGGGACGACCCCAAAGCCCTCAAGGAAGCCATTCTCTCCGCCTCCCAAGCGGGGTGCGACATTATCGTAATCAATGCGGGATCGTCCGCTGGTTCCGAGGACTATACCGCTTCTATCGTCGAGGAGTTGGGGGAGGTGTTGGTACACGGTGTCTCCATCATGCCCGGCAAACCCACCCTCCTGGGGGTCGTGGATAAACGGTCCATCATCGGGATACCCGGCTATCCGGTCTCCGCGACCTTGTCCTGTGAGCTTTTCGTCAAACCCCTCATTGCCGCTATGCTGGGTCTTGCAGCGCCCCAGCGGCAGCGGATACCGGTGACATCCACCAGGAGGCTTCCGTCCAAGCTGGGCGTGGAGGAGTTTGTGCGCGTGAGGGTAGGGCGGGTCGGCGAACGGATCGTAGCGACACCCCTATCCCGCGGGGCAGGGGTCATTACCTCCCTTACCCGGGCCGATGCCATCATCCGCATCCCGCGTCTGGTCGAGGGGATTGAGGAGGGGGAAGCAACAGATGCCGAGCTTTTGGTGGGAAAGGAGACCATTGAGCGCACCGTGGTGGTCATCGGCAGCCATGATCTTGCCCTCGACCTCTTGGCCAGCTGGGTCAGGAGGGAGGATCCCTCCCTCACCCTTTCATCAAACCACGTGGGGAGCCTTGAAGGGATCATCGCCCTAAAAAAAGGATACGCCCACATGGCCGGCTCCCACCTTTTGGACCCCGTGACCGGTGAATACAATATCACCTATATCCAAAAATACCTCTCCGGGATAGGGGTGCGGATTATCCATCTCGCCTATCGCCAGCAAGGGTTCATCCTCCCCCACGGCAATCCACAGGGGATCAGTCGCTTGTCCGATCTGGTAAGGGATGGGATACGCTTCAGCAATCGACAGCGGGGGTCCGGCACCCGGGTCCTGCTCGATTATCTCATAGAAAAGGACGGGATTGATATCACCCAGATCAACGGTTACGAAGAAGAGGAATTTACCCACCTGGGGGTGGCGGTGGCAATCGAGAGCGGCAGGGCCGACGTCGGTTTGGGAATCTACGGGGCTGCCAAGGCCTTGGGTTTGGACTTCGTGCCCCTGGAGCAGGAACGGTATGACCTCATCATACCCCAGGCCTTTTTCGATAATCCCCTGGTCCAAAAGGTCATCGAAGTCCTGCGCTCAGAGGCGTTTCGGGCCCAGATCGAGGGGCTCGGCGGCTATGATCCCTCTCAGATGGGTGAGGAGGTGGCGATATGATGCGGGTAGGGGTGATCACGACCAGCGATAAGGGATACCGGGGTGAGCGTGATGACGCCAGTGGCGACGTTATTCGGGAGATGGTGCGGGGATTGGGCGCCGAGGTGGCCTTCAGCACCGTGGTCCCGGATGAACAGGAGGAGATCAAAAAAGCACTGATACAGGGTGCCGACGAGATGGGGCTTGACCTCATCGTGACCACGGGGGGGACCGGGGTCAGCCCGCGCGATGTCACCCCTGATGCCACCAGGGAGGTGATCGAGCGGGAGATACCCGGTTTTAGTGAGGCCATGCGGATGGCGGGGCTGAAGAAGACCCCGCATGCCATGATCTCCCGGGCCGTGTGCGGCGTGCGGGGGCAGACCCTTATCGTCAACCTTCCCGGCAGCCCCAAGGCGGTGCGGGAAGGCTTGGAGGTGATCCTGCCAGCCATTTCCCACACCATCGCCAAGATCCAGGGTGATCCTGAGGAGTGTGGAGAGTAAAGAAAAATATATGGTGTCAGGCCTTGGAATGTGTATCAATTTTTCGACAAGAAGTAGTTATGTTTCTATTTAAAGTATCACAAGGTAACACCCACACAAGAAGCTTGACTCCACCAGATGGTTGTCTTATCATTTAATTTAATAACACTTTAAAAGGGTGACGAGTCATGGCAAAAAAGAGACAAGCGGTTAGACGTAAGAAACAGGGCCCGGGTTGGCCAGTAATAATGATAATCATTGGCGCAGTAGGCGTGATCATGGGTGCGGTATTTATCTACCAAGGGGCGACGAAGAGCAACCTTTTGAAAAATACGATGCGACAAGAAAAAATAACCCTTAACTTCGTTCCGGGAGCTCCTCAAAATGAGATCATCGATTCGGCGAAAACAGCGATGATTGCTGGTGATACCATCCGGGAGCATCGCCGAGAAATTGCCCCAACATATGAGGCATTATTGGGCGGGAAGAAGTTCAATCCCAACAACCCTAAGGACTTGACATATGCCCAGGCCTTGAATATGGAGAACTACCTTTACCTTGCTGTTGTGGGCTTTGGTCTTACCCAACTTGCTACCGCGAGCGGCGTTTTTATGATCATCATGGGGGTAGCCATCGGCGGGACCGGGATACAACAGTATAGATTAACCCTCTGATGCCCATCTATGAGTATCAATGTGAAGATTGCGGACGGCGTTCAACCTTCTTAGTCCTCAAGATAGAGGAGTTTCGACCTGTCTGTAAACAGTGCGGCGGGGAAAAACTTACCAAGCTCATCTCCCGGGTCTCTTTTCTGCGCTCCGATGAGGATCGGTTGGAGCGCCTGGGTGATCCCTCGCGCCTTGGTGATATCGATGAGAGCGACCCCCGCTCCATGGCCCGCTGGATGAAGCGGATGGGCAAGGAAATGGGAGAAGACGTGGGGGAGGACTTCGACCAGATGGTGGAGGAGGCTATGGAGGAAGAGGGGGGAGGGGTAGACGCTCAGGAAGATTCCCTATAGCCTCTTCACAGGCTGTTGAAAAACACCTATCTGCTGCGTTTCTCTTATCTTTCGTCGTTGCGGCGTACGTCCAAAGTACGCCTCACTCCTCAAGATTTCGAGGGCCCCCGCAAGCGGGATTTCGCAAATCTCAACTTGCATCTAGGCATTTTTGAACAGCCTGAGAAATCACTGTTTCAACCTCTTTATGGTCAGCCTCAGAACCTTCTTCGTCCCCTTCCCGACTTTAAACCGCTCATCGATCCTCCACCCCGCCACCCAGCAGATATCACCTCCCGATATAATCAGAGGTATCCTCGATCTTTCCGAGCGGGGGATCTTGAGGTCGATAAAGAAGTTTTTGAGCTTCTTTCTCCCATCCATCCCCAGTGGCATGAAGCAGTCTCCAGGATGGACGGAGCGTACTCGGAGAGGAATAGTGAGCTGTTGGTAGTCCAGGTATGCCTCAAGGGGGTCTGGCTGGGGCGCGATCTGCTCATCGGTTACGACCGCCTCTATTTCCACACCGAACCCATCTAATCGCGTCCTTCCAGGAATCTCGAGCTCTATTTCTTCCGTTATCCCCTCGGGTATTTCCGTTCCTTTTCTCAGGACAAGGGTGTCGTAGACCTGGGTTGCCCAGAGGCCTTTGGGGAGCGCCAGCCTCTTGCTCCCTTCTGCCCCCTGGATCATTCGTAAGATAGTATTGATGTGGAGGTACTCCAAGGTTCCTCCTGATGTGAGTTGTGTATAGGCGTGTTGCAGGATCCTGGCCTGCAGGGCCTGAGGGAGGCCAAGGAGCTGGGCGATAGGGATGGAGGCCTCTTCAACACCGGTGACGATCCTCTCGGAAACCTCATCAGCCAGTGCTTCGAGGTAGGTCTCATCCGCGCCCAGGACCTGGGCCAGTTGGAGAAGGCGTTCCTTGATGTTGGGGTTGTACTCCCTCAGAGCGGGGAGCAGTTCGTGGCGAATTCGATTCCGCAGGTATGCCTTCTTCATATTGGAGCTGTCCTGGACGAACAAGAGCCCTTTGTGTTGGGCGTATTCTAAGAGTTCTTCGCGCCATACTTCGACGAGAGGGCGGATGTATGGCCCTCGGAGGGGGGGCATCCCCTTGAGCCCCCTGGTACCCCCGCCTGTGAGAAACCGCATCAGGACGGTCTCGGCCTGGTCATCGGCGGTCTGCCCCATGGCCACCTTATCCAGGGCATGGGTCTGGATGGCCTCCTCAAAGAAGAGATAACGAAGGGCCCGGGCCGCCTCCTGGGGGGAGAGGGATCGCTCCTGCATATAGGCGGGGCAATCGACCTCTTTGTCAAAGTAGGGGAGGGCGTATTTTTTGCTCAATGCCTCAACAAATCGCTGGTCTCTTGCGGCCTCCTCCCCCCTGATACCGTGGTTGAGGTGGAGGATTGTCAGGGATATGTGCAGTTCATCCTTCAGGCCTGCCAGGATGTCCAGGAGGACTACTGAATCAACCCCGCCGGACACGGCCACCCCGATGTGATCACGGGGTTCTATCATCTGGTAACGCTCGATAGTCCCTTTGACCCTTGAGATAATCCGGGTGCAGGGGTTGCGGGCCATATTAGGCTGCCTCTGATACGAGCTGTTTGAGCTCTTCCCCCCCGATGACCTCTTTTTCCAAGAGGATCTGGGCCACCTTGTCAAGGATTGTTTTCTTTTTGGTGAGGATCTTCCGAGCTCGCGTGTGGGCCTCATCCACGATCTTCTTGATTTCTGCGTCTATCTCACGGGAGGTCTTCTCGCTGTATTCCTGAGCGTTAGGAAATTGCGGGGCCTGGAGGTAGATGGACTGCCGATTGCGTTCGAAGGCCACCAGCCCCATGCTTTCGCTCATGCCGAACTCCTTCACCATGCTGCGGGCGATGTCAGTAGCCTTGACGAGGTCGTTCTGGGCCCCGGTGGAGACCTCATCGAAGGCTAGTTCCTCGGCTACCCGCCCTCCCAGCAGGGTGGTGAGTTTATCGATGAGCTCAGACTTGGTCATCAGATACCGGTCTTCAGTCGGACGTTGGAGGGTATAGCCCAGGGCTGCTATACCCCGGGGGATAATGGAGACTTTCTGAACAGGGTCGGCGTTGGGGACGGAGAGTGCCACCAGGGCATGCCCCAGCTCATGATAGGCCACGATCCGACGCTCCTGCTTATTCATCACCCGGGTCTTCTTTTCCAGTCCCGCTACGATCCGTTCGATGGCCTCCTCCATCTCGGCCATCCCCACGGACTTTTTCCCCCGTCTGGCAGCCAGCAAGGCCCCCTCGTTGATCACATTGGCCAGGTCAGCCCCCACAAAACCCGGTGTCATCCCGGCCAGGGCCGTAAAATCCACATCTTTGGCCAGCTTGACCCCCTTGGCGTGGACCTCGAGGATGGCCTGTCTCCCCGTGATATCAGGTCGATCCACCAGGATGTGGCGGTCAAACCTTCCCGGGCGCAGGAGGGCCGGGTCCAAGATCTCCGGGCGGTTGGTGGCGGCCATAAGGATGACCCCCTTCTTGGTATCGAAGCCATCCATCTCGACCAACAGTTGGTTCAAGGTCTGCTCTCGCTCGTCGTGTCCTCCAACAGGATTAATCCCCCGGGCCTTGCCGAGGGCGTCCAATTCATCGACAAAGATGATGCAGGGGGCCTTCTCGGTTGCCTGGGCGAAGAGATCCCTCACCCGTGCCGCTCCGACCCCCACAAACATCTCCACAAACTCGGAGCCGCTGATACTGAAGAAGGGGACCTTGGCCTCCCCGGCCACGGCCTTGGCCAAGAGGGTCTTGCCGCAGCCCGGGGGACCTACCAGCAAGACCCCTTTCGGGAGTTTCCCTCCGAGATAGCTGAATTTTGTCGGATCTTTTAGGAACTCCACAATCTCCTTGAGTTCCTCTTTTGCCTCCTCCACGCCTGCCACATCGTTGAAGGTGACATCGAGTTGATCCTCGGCGAGGATCTTGGCCTTGGAACGCCCGACGGACATGAACTCAGGGCCTCTTCCCATTCGGCGCATGAGAAAGACCCAAATCCCTATGAAGAGGAGGAGGGGCAAAACCCACGCGATGAGGCTGTTCAGAAAGGTATTTTCGCGCTTGCCGGAGAAGGTAACCTCGTGTTGACGGAGTTCCGAGACCAGTTCGGGATCATCCACCCTGATGGTCACAAACGCCTTTTCTTCCTCCCCTTTGTCGCCGGTCATAAAGGCCGTTCCCCGAATCCGCTCCTTCTCAATGGTCACCTCCGTGATGCGATTGTCGGCCAGGAGATCTTTGAATTCACTGTAGTCGATGGTGGTCTCCCGGGGGGCAGTGAGAAGACTGTTCAAGAGGACTACGATCACCATGGCTATCACAAGGTACCAGATCGAGAAGCGTATGGTTTTCTTTTTTTGCTGCATTCCCCTGTCCTTTACGTTAGTGTTCCGTGTTGTGTCTTAATCTTGCAGAGATGCTGCTGCGTGTCCTTAATCGTTCCATTTTTCCCTAATCACCTCTGGAGGGATGAGCGCACGAGAAAAAGGCATACGGAATCAGATAATGCTCATCTTACTTAAAATATAGTGAAAGCTGCTATATTCGTCAACATATCTTCCAGAAAAAGTTGCTTGATCGAGGGAATGAGGCTATGATAGGTGGGAGCACGAGGAGGGAATCGGTGTTCGTCGTTTTGTATTGTATGCTCTTTTTTATCTCCCTTGGGGTAATAGCCTTTGGCCTCGTTATGTTGAAGATCGCCTATGACCTTCACCATCCGACGGAGTTTTTGGCCGTTTTTTTTGCCGCCTCTTTGGTCATACTCATCGGAGGTGCCTTGGCCTTCGGTTTTGGCGTGAGGGTGGTACAACGTCTCAGAAAAAAAAGTTAAAAAAACTAAAAATAACCCTTGAAATTATGGTATAAAGAGGGTATAAAAAGTGCTGAATATACCTTTTAATCTATTGAAGGGAGGGTAGACTATGACAAAGGTAACTTTGCTTCAGAAGGTCGGTATTGGTCTTTGTTCTTTGTTTCTCATTGCGGCCCTTGGGGCGGGTTGTGCTACCCAGGAGCAGGTCGATCAGGCGGTAAAGAAGGCTGAGGATGCCGCTGTCAGGGCTGAGGCTGCTGCTGCAAAGGCTGAGGCTGCTGCTGCAAAGTGTGAACAGTCCTTTGAGAAGGGATTGCGCAAGTAGTTTTTCGACGGGGCGACAGCCTTTGGGTTGCCGCCCTTATTTTTTCCGCGTAATATCGATGGGGACCCCCCGCTGTTCCTCGAGGGCTTGGACGAGGAGATCGAGATCGACCTCCTTCCAGACCCGATAGGTGAAGAGTATCTTTGCGGCATAGAGGAGGGGGTCTGAGATCTCGTTGTAGAGATCGGGGTGGACCTCGATGAAGATACGGCCCTCTTTAAAACCGATTTTGATCGGTTCATAGATGATTTCCACGGGAGTACCTAGTTCAACCTCGGAGAATAATACCTCAATATCCTCGGGATAGAGCCTGATACAACCGTGGCTGACCAACCTCCCAATCCCCCAGGGTCTGTTGGTACCATGGATGCCGTAGTCATGTCTGGAGAGCCGGAGTCTGTAGTCTCCAAGGGGATTCTCTGGGCCAGGGGGGATCGAAGTCCGACCGTATTCCTCCTGTAGGGACGCAGGGATGTTCCACGTCGGGTTTTTTGTCTTTTCCACTATCGTATAATTGCCAAAGGGGGTGGGCGCTTCCAGGACCCCGAGACCGATGGGGTAGGTCTTCACCATATGGATATCGTTGAAGAAGAGGTAGAGCCGTAACTCAGGGATGTTGATAACGATCCCCTTTTTATCGACGTTCGGGAGTACCCACGCAGTGGGTATGGCTATTGTTTCCCCTGTTGGAGGTAACCAAGGATCGATGTCCGGATAAAACAGTATGATATCCAGATATCCCAGGTCAAAATTTCTGGCGATGTCTAAGAGGGTATCTTTTTCTTTAACGATGTAATCTTGGAATTCACCGATAACGGTATTGGCCGAGGAGGCTGCCTCCTCCTGTTCTGGATTGTGGTAGGGGTATGCACCTGTGGCGTAGAGTTTTCCCGAGATCACGAGGAAACACAAGAGCACGAGTAGGACCAGAACCCTTTTCATTCCTACGTCCTCCTGCGTTCAGCCGAGGCGTAAAGGCACATACGAAACTGAACCGATATGTTCTGCACTATTCCTCCTATCCGTTATTCCTTTGTTTCTTCCTCTGTGGGTGATAGCTTTTCATCGCCGGAGAATTCAAAGGCCAAGATTCGGGCAGCCTGCTGAAAACGTAGCTTGTTTTCTTCCACGGGGATTGTATCGGATAATTTCTCCAGCAAGATTGCTATCTTTTCTGCATTAAAAGGTTCAGGCGTTTCCTCTAAATCCTTTAAGGACTCTACTAAGAGCATAGGAGCGAGCGGCCCCACTGCCAGATTGAGTTCCCTTTCAAGGGATGATAAGAATTCCTCCCCAAAGGCAGCGTAGGCCGTCTCGGGGTAGCGAGTACCCTCTCCGATGAGTCCAGCCTCACGAAATCGATAGATTATTTTGACCAAATCCAAAGGGGCCATATATAACTCATCGGAAATTTCCTGTAACGATCTTCTGCCATCTATTCTTGCCAAGATATCCCATTCTTCTTTTTTCAAGCGTATCGTGCCCCTGGCCCCAGGCAATAAACAGAGGACCGTGTCACGGTTCAGGGGATAATCCTGGTCTACGCGGTGCCACTCATCCTTGCGTTGCGCGAGCAGTGAGAGGACCTTAGTGGCCTCCAGTTCGATCGTTGTTTTGTCGATGGTGTCCTTCGGGGTAAAATTATATTTCCCTTTTTCCCACGCGAGCATGAAGAAAAGGGCCTGGAGACCAATGCATTGTTCGAACTGGGCATGTGTGATTCTACCGTCGGTGATAAAAACCTCACCGGATTTTTCTTCCACGCTGACCTGTAATTTGCCAGTCCTCTTCTGTGTGCAGAGGAAGGCCAGTGCATCGGTGAGCTGAGCAGTATCATTGTTCAATCCGTTTTGTTGGTTCTTAGTAACTGGCACCTTGCATTCCTGACTCAGAGGTTTGGTTCATGAAGGGTCTCACGCAAAGGATCTTTCGTAAAGATTCCATATAACAGTTATATGGTTCTTTTAGAATCTAAAGGATGAGCATCGGAAAGTCAATATTATCTCTTTGGAAGGAGCTTACGGCGTTTCTCTGAGACAGGATATGCTCTGTTAAAGCATCGAGAGAGGGTCCACGTCTACTTCCACCCGTACACCCTTAAGACCTTTCCCCTCGTGCATCAGGGCGCGGCTGAGATGCTGCAGAGAAACTACCGTTTCCCCTTTGAGGAGGAGCTGCCACCGGTAGCTCCCCTTGATTTGATACAAAGGGGCAGGGCTTGGCCCGAGTATCTCCACCTCACCCTGGAGGGTTTTGAGCACCCTGTCACCTTTTTTCGCAAGCCGCTGTATCCCTCGTTCCGCGTCGCGGGGGTTTCGGGATGAAACCCGCATATTGACCATGCGGGTGACGGGAGGGTACCGTAAGGCTTCGCGTATGGCTATCTCTTGCTGGTAGAAGCCCACAAAATCATGCTCCTTGGCCCTTTGAATGGCATAGTGTTCAGGGACAAAGGTCTGAATGATGACCCTTCCCGGATGTATCCCCCTCCCTGCGCGCCCTGCTGCTTGGCTGATGAGTTGAAAGCACCGCTCCGACGACCGTAGTTCGGGGAGATTGAGGGCGACATCAGCCGTGATGATTCCCACCAAGGTGATCCGGGGAAAGTCATGCCCCTTGACGATCATCTGGGTCCCCACAAGGATATCTATCTCCCTTTTTTCCAAGGCCTGTAAGAGTTTTCCGTGAGCACCCCGTTGGGTCATGACATCGCTGTCCATACGCGCAACCCGGGCCTGGGGGAAGAGTCGTCTTATCTCCTCCTCTACCTTTTCTGTGCCGAGACCGTGTAACTGGATTGTCCCACCCCCGCAGTGGGGGCATACCGGGAAGGCGGGGACCTGATAGCCGCAATAGTGGCAAAGCAGTGCCTTGCGCCGGGCATGAAAGGTGAGGGTCACGCTGCAGTGGCGACAGGTGAAGGCGCGACCGCACTCAGTACAGAGAGCCGTGCGGGAGAAACCCCTGCGATTCAAAAAGAGGAGGGATTGTCCTCCCTCGTGCAGGTTTTTGGCCACGGCCTCTTGGAGAGGAGGGGAGAAGAGGGTGTGTTTTTCTCTCTTGAGGTCTACGATGTCTACGTGTGGCAAGACTCCGCCCCCTACCCGTTGTGGCAGGTGGAGGAGGTGATATTTTTCCCGCTGAGCGTTATAAAAGGATTCAAGGGAAGGAGTGGCAGATCCGAGGATTACTACCGCTTTCTCCCTCTGTGCCCGCACCAGGGCCAGGTCCCGGGCGTTATATCTCACCCCGTCTTCCTGTTTGTAGGAAGTCTCGTGCTCTTCATCAACGATGATCAAACCCAGATCCCTAAACGGGGCGAAGACGGCGGAGCGAGCACCGATGACCACGGTGACCAACCCCCTCTGTACCTTCCTCCATTGGTCATAGCGCTCCCCCGGCGACAGGCCGCTGTGAAGCAGGGCCATCTCCGCGCCCAACTTCCTTTGAAAACGCCCCACTAATTGAGGGGTTAACGAGATCTCAGGGACGAGGATCAATGCCTGTTTGCCCAAGGAGATGGTTTCCTGTATCGCCCTGAGGTAGACCTCGGTCTTTCCACTTCCTGTGATACCGTACAGGAGAAAGGGACTGAACGTATGCTCCTTCAGGGCCTTGTTGATCTGTTCCAAGGCCGCTTGTTGTTCCGGGTTGAGGGAGAAAGGGGCCTCCTCTCTTTCCACCGTCTCCTGCATCGGCTCTCGGAAGACCTCTTCTTCCGTGGTCGTCACCATCCCCTTTTTCATAAGCCTTTTGAGCACCGACGAGGCCTGTTTGAATCGCTTGCGAAGATCCCCTAACGAGACCTTTTTTTGTTCTGTGAGAAACGCGTAGATTTCTCCCTCTTTAGGTGTGAGGGGTTCAGGAGAGGGTGGAGGGGATATGGCTTCTACCACGGTAATTTTTTTGGCCTTTGTCCTCCCCGGCTGAATCTTCGCCTCCAGGGTGATCAGCCCCCTTTTTTCTAGTGAGAAGTAAAGGGATCGGTTGGGATAGATCTTGAAGAGCTGTTTTAAAGGGATCCCGTGCTGAGGATCTATGGCTTGCAGCACCTTGAGCGCGGGTGTTCGTTGCGGTGATCCCTCTGCGGTGGCCTCTTTTCCCTGCTGGGTCAGGGAACAGTGATAATAGCTCTCCCAGTTGATACCGGGAGGGAGGGCCGTTTTGATGACCTGCCCAAGGGGGGCGAGGTAGTAATCAGCTACCCAGCGGAAGAATTGGAGCATCCCCTTTTCAAAGAGGGGTGTCTCGTCGAGGACATCAAGGATCTCTTTGATATCTTTGCCCGTGATATGAGGGGGGAGTTGGGATGGGAACTCCAGGATGTAACCGGTAATCGTGCGTTTGCCTAACGGAACCAGTACCCTCTTGCCGACCTCGCAGAGTGATTGGAACTGCGGAGGTATGGCATAGTGGAAGGTCTTTCCCACGGGGAGGGTACTGGCGACTTCCGCATATACTCCCCCTTTTTCCGTGCGTGTCTGCGGCATCCCTCATGAGATTACCATCACGCGGGAGGGGTTGTAAAGGATACGGTCTCAGGGCCTGTTCGGCATCCTCTCCCTGTGCCGTGCCTTTTGGATCAGGCCATGGATCTCGTGTCGAAAGTATTCTTGGAAGACGATATATTTCGCCTGTTTTTCCACGGAGAGGATCTTTGCGATCTCAGAGAATCCCTCCGCTTCTACCTTGTTGAGCTTCCGGTCGTTGTCTTCCAGGGACCTGATCGTCCGTTTGAGGTCCACCTCAGATGCGCCGTCATCAATCATTTGTTTTAAGGTGAGTACGATCCTCCTGTTTTCTTCCCTCAGCTCACGCTTCTTCTCCTCATACGTGCTCAGGAGGGGGAAGAGTTGTACCCCTTCCTCTTTTGTTAAATCCAGTTCTTCGGTCAGCTTCCACATCCAGATAAGCTCAATTCTTTT
>CAYWLI010000002.1:46376-53026 GCA_964459135.1 uncultured Thermodesulfobacteriota bacterium
CGTCATGACGCCCTTGGTGAGCTCTTTCCAAAATTGTTCATCTTTGTGAGGGCGTGATTGTTGGGCAAGCCCATCCCAGACCTCGTGTAAAGCCCTCAGGGTTGCTCTGCAATCTGGGCATTCTGTGAGGTGTTGATCGACCTGTTGCCTCTTCTGAGCGGAGAGTTCATCGCCGATGTAGTCCGGCAAGAACTGTTGTACTCTATGACATTTCATCGCGTCCCTCCTGAAGGATCGCCTTCAAATTTTTACAGGCGTGGTGAAAATTGGCCTTGACCGCCCCTACGGAGCATTTCAAGACCTCTGCGATCTCGTGGTATTTCATCCCTTCTTGTATCTTCAGTGTTACGGTGAGCTGCTGTCTCTCAGGGAGCTGTTCCCAGGCCTTTAGTATTCGCCTCTGGTCTTCATGTTTGATAAGCTCCTGTAAGGGGTTTGCATGGGAGGGGGGATCTATCTCCCCTGAGTTTTCATACCCCTTTTTAGCCCGGTCTCGGAGGTAATTTTTGCAGAGATTGATGGTGATGCGATAAAGCCATGTCTTGAGACTCGATCTCTGGCGAAAACCCCCAAGCCCCTGGAAGACCCTCAGGAAGGTTGTCTGGGTTAGGTCTGCCGCCGCTTGTTCATCCCGCACGAAGCGCAGGGCGAGATAATACAGTGGTGCTTGATATTGTTTCACCAATTCCTCAAAGGCCCCCTCTTCTCCATTCAGAGCCCTCTCTACTAAGCGATCTTCGCCTTCCATGGTTGGCTCTATCCGTTTAGACACCGGAATGATCAAAAGGTTTAATGTGCAACTCGACCATAAACGATTATGGTACCACATGCATGCGAAAGACGAAATGGCGCGGTTGGTACCTATTTGATCATTTGGGGCTTGTAATTATTGAGCAGATGTTCTAAAATACAATACCTAAACGATCAAAACGAGGTCGGGGGGGAAGGGTCTTGCTCGTAACAAGACAGCGCCCACATTAAGAGAAAGGAGGGGATATAGATGACCGAGAGGGATGACCTCGAGAAGATGCTCAAGAGGCTCAAAAAGGATTTTCAGAGAAACGTTCAGCCGGTATTAAAAAAACATTCCTATTTTGTCAGCAAGGGGGAACGGGCACGTTTAAAGAAGGCCAAGGCCATCCGCAGGATGCGCAGGAGAGAACGTCAATTCTCTCGTGCTGCCTGAATCCCCTTCCCTCTTCCCCCTCCGCTTTTCCCATCCTTTTCCTATAAACCGTTTTGCCATCCCACTTATAAGACCTAACGGTTGCAAGCATGCAACCGTTCTGGGATGAGTTCCTCGGTGGCTTCGGGGAAGATGTAAGGAAAATGCCCGGAGCAAGATGACCCGAAACTTAATTGGGTAAGACCATAGGCACACCCTGGGCATTTTCTTTTTCTCTTGATTATGATAATCTTATTTGTTAGGCTAACTTATGCACGCACTAAGGGGAACTGATCATGATTGATGCTATGAAGAGCCTCTTTTCCACTGATTTGGCAATTGATCTCGGTACGGCCAATACCTTGGTCTATGTCAAAGGGAAGGGAATTGTTTCTAATGAACCTTCGGTCGTAGCTGTCTATCGCGACCCACGGGGTAATCAGAAGATACTCTCCATTGGTGAAGAGGCCAAGGAAATGTTGGGCAGGACACCCGGGAATATCATCCCGATACGGCCGATGAAAGATGGGGTCATTGCTGATTTTGAGGTAACGGAGCAGATGCTCAGGTATTTCATCCTCAAGGCCCACAATCGCAGGACCTTTGTTCGCCCTCGGGTCGTGGTCTGTGTTCCCTCGGGGATCACACCGGTGGAACGGAGGGCGGTGAAGGAATCTGCGGAATCCGCCGGGGCCAGGGAGGTCTACCTGATTGAAGAACCGATGGCTGCAGCCATCGGGGCTGGAATGCCCATCATCGAGGCCTCAGGTAATATGGTGGTAGATATAGGGGGGGGGACGACGGAGGTGGCGGTAATCTCCATGGGGGGGATCGTTACCAGCGACTCTATCCGGGTTGCCGGGGACAAGATGGATGAGGCCATCATCCAATACGTGAAGAGACGATATAATCTCTTCATCGGGGAGAGGACTGCGGAACAGGTTAAGGTTACGTTAGGGAACGCTTTTCCCTCCGAAGAGGATGCTGATTCGATGGAAGTCAAGGGGAGGGATGTGGTTTCGGGCATCCCCAAGGTTCTGGAGTTGACTTCTGCTGAGGTGAAGGAGGCCATGACTGAACCCCTCAACAGCATCCTGGATGTCGTGAGGGCTACCTTAGAGAGGACCCCGCCTGAACTGGCCTCTGATATCGTCGACAAGGGGGTTGTGCTGACCGGCGGCGGGGCCCTATTGAAGAATATCGATGTGTTATTGCGCAACGCCGTAAACCTTCCCATTACCATCGTAGATGATCCTCTCTCCACGGTGGTTATGGGGTCGGGTAAGCTCTTGGACGATAGAGATCTCCTGAGAGAGGTGGCGCTCAGTTATTAAGATGGTGGACCTCCGGAGACGTCGCGGCACGCTCTTCATCGTTATTCTCATTGTTTGTGCTATCATTCTCGTCTCCCTACAACTCAGCGGCCGTTATGAAGGAAATCCCCTTCATACCCTCGTCTTGAGGGTCATATCTCCCCCGCAACGTGCCTTTCATTGGGTCATTGCATCCATACGCTCTGTTTTACAAAACCATATTGTTCTGGTGGACCTTAAACAGGAGAACCTCCGTCTGCAAGAGGAGGTGCACCGTCTGCAGCGGGAGAAAGATGAGCTCAGGGAATCTTCCTATGTTGCGGAGCGACTGCGGCGACTCCTTCAGTTTAAAGCGCGGGTGCAGGCGACCATGATTCCTGCGGAGGTCATCGCCTACTCTCCTTCGGCATGGTTTCGGACCATCGTAATAAATAAGGGGTTTCGCGACGGTGTGCAAAAAGGGATGCCGGTGGTAACGTGGGAGGGGGTAGTTGGCAAGGTGATGCGGACTTCCTCGGGTTCCTCTATTATTTTGCTCGTTGTCGATCGTAACTCCTCCATAGATGTCTTGGTGCAACGAACCAGGACACGGGGGCTTGTAGAGGGCGAGGGAGGGTCTCGATGTCAATTGCGGTATGTCCCGCGCACGGATGATATCGAGGCTGGTGATCATCTCATTACCTCCGGGCTCGGAGGGATTTTTCCCAAGGGGCTTTCCATGGGCGATGTGGTGAGGGTTGAAAGGAAGGAGTACGGTCTCTTTCAAGAGGTAGAGGTAAGACCCAGCGCGGATTTTTCGCGCCTGGAGGAGGTGATAGTGATTTTACGTCTACCGGAAAAAGGGGAGGGTTAAGATTCGTGCTCAGGGTACTGGTTCCTCTTGGAGCGGGGGTGATATGGTTAATTGTGGCGACGGCACTCGTGGGCTTTCTCCCCAGCAATCTTCCCCCTCCTGATGTCGTCCTCATCGTGGTGATTAGCTTTGGTTTTCAATTCACCCTGCCCTTGGGTGGCGGCCTTGCTTTTTTGCTCGGCATCATCCAAGATGTGCTGTCAGGTGGCGTGATTGGTCTCAATGCCCTCTCCAAGACGGTGGTCTTCGTCCTCACCAGATCGATAGCACAGAGGTTTTACTTTTCAAATATCGCATCAAAAATAACGATGGTATTTGTTGGCGGGATCGTTGATGGTCTGCTCGTGACCTGTCTTTTGCTCATCGGAGGAGCGATCCATATTCCCGGTGGCGTTCTTGCGCGCCACCTCCTCTTACAAGTCATCTGTACCGGACTCCTTTCTCCCATCGTATTCGTCATAACCCCGCAGGCAACTGACTTCAGCGAGAGGGGAGGGGGTGATATCTTTCACTATGGCAAGACAAAGACGAGACCCAGAGGGATTTAGGCCGAGATATCAGTATTTTGTCTTTGCCGCCGTCGTCATCTTTGTAATCTTTTTTGTGAGGCTCTGGTATCTTCAGGTCATCAAGGAACAGGAATTTCGGCTCCTCTCCGAGCATAACAGGATTCGTTTGATCAAGATCCCCGCTGTTCGGGGGATGATCATGGACCGAGCAGGGCGGGTCATGGCGGACAATCGACCCTCCTTTAACGTTTTGGTGACACCAGAGGATGTGGATGACCTCCAAGGGCTCACCAATACACTCGCTCCTGTTCTGGATCTCTCCCCTGACGAGATAGCACACACCCTTAAAGATCGTGATCGCCCTCCCTTTCAACCGGTCACGATCAAAAGGGACGTCTCCTGGGAGGAGTTGAGTTTTATAAAAAATCATCGGTTGGATCTTCCTGGTGTGGAGATACAGATAGTTCCTATCAGGACGTATCCCTATGATACCGTGGCCGCCCATGTATTGGGTTTTGTGGGGGAGATCAACAGGGATGAGCTGCGGAAGCGAAAGGGGTACCAGATGGGGGACTGGATCGGTAAAAGCGGGGTGGAGTTGATGTGGGAAGAGTATCTCCGGGGGATCGATGGTGGCAGGCAGGTGGAAGTTGATGCAGTGGGGAAGGAACTGCGGGTTCTTAAGGAGGTCCCCCCTGTTGCCGGCAATCAGCTCTATCTGACGATAGATCTGGATCTCCAGCAGTACGGGGAACAGCTCTTAGGTAAGCGGGCAGGGGCCATTATCGCTATGGACCCCTTAACCGGTGAGGTCCTTGCCTTTTGCAGCAGTCCCCCCTTCCGGCCCGCGCTTTTTGCCGAGGGGATATCGGCACAGGAATGGGAACAGCTTGTCTCTGACCCCTTACACCCCCTGCAAAACAGGGGGATTCAGGGGCTCTACGCCCCTGGTTCTGTTTTCAAGATTGTGACGGCAGCAGCGGGCTTGGAAGAAGGGGTTATCCGCCCCCATACCTTCTTTAATTGTACCGGCATCCATTACGTGGGCAGGCGGGGTTATCAGTGCTGGCGTAGTGGTGGACATGGTGCGGTCAGGTTCTATCGAGGCTTAGTGGAGTCGTGCGATGTATACTTTTATAATGTCGGTGAGCGGTTAGGGGTGAAGAAACTGAGCAGATATGCGGAGGGCTTCGGCCTCGGCAGACCTACGGGGATTGATCTCCCTGATGAAAAGGGTGGCTTAGTCCCCACGGAAGATTGGAAGCAAGAACGGTTTGGTGAGCGCTGGTATGCAGGGGAGACGGTCTCTCTGGCCATCGGGCAGAGTTATCTCTTGGTAACACCCCTCCAGTTGCTCACCCTCATCAGCGCCGTCGCCAACGGCGGGACTGTCATCAAGCCGCTGATAGCAAAACGTGTGGAGGACCTCGATAATAAGATACTCGAGGAATACCCTACCAAGGAGATCAGTAAAGTTCCCATTTCATCCGAGACCTTGGGAGAACTCAGGGAAGCCTTATTGGGTGTAGTGAAGGAGGATTCCGGTACTGGTAGGGCTGCTCGTGTTGAAGGGCTGGAGATTGCCGGCAAGACGGGGACGGCACAGGTAATCGGGCTCCAGGGGGGGGGGCGGCAGCAGACTCAAGAGATGACCTATCAATTTCGTGATCACGCCTGGTTTGTGGCCTATGTCCCTGCTGATACCCCCTTTGCAGTAGTGGTGTTGGTTGAGCATGGTGGACACGGGGGTTCAGCCGCCGCCCCCCTGGCCCGGGAGATGATCAAGAGATATTTTCATCATAGTCAGGGTGAGAAATGATCGACAGACGATTATGGGGCCAATTGGATACGAGGCTGATCATTCTGACCGTTGCCCTCATGGTGATCGGGATTTTCAACCTCTATAGTGCCAACGTCAATATCCCTGGCGAGGAAGGTTCCTTCTACCAACGGCAACTCTTGTGGTTTGGGATAGGGATATTGCTCGCCCTGGCGGTGTTCTTGATCGATTACCGCTACTATGAAGAATTTGCTTATCCCTTTTATTTCGCGGTCCTCGTGATTCTCGTGGCTGTGTTTATCTATGGTCTGATGGCAGGAGGGGGACAGCGGTGGATCAAGCTTGGCTTTTTCTACTTGCAGCCCTCGGAACTGATGAAGATCGCGCTCATCTTTGCCCTTGCCCGCTACTTTGCTCAACGTGAGAGAGAAGAGGGATACCGTCTGAGGGATCTCTTTGTCCCGGCAATCATCACCATGGTGCCCACTGTGCTGATCCTCAAGCAGCCTGATTTGGGGACGGCCATGGTCATGGTTTTTATCTTTTCCTCGATTGTTATGTTCGTCAAGATCCGTTTCCGTTCCTTCCTCATGATTGCTACATCGATTGTCCTCGCCACCCCCTTCTTCTGGTTTGCCCTGAAGGAGTATCAGCGCACGAGGATCCTTACCTTTCTCAATCCCGATATGGACCCCTTGGGGGCAGGGTATCATATTATCCAGTCCAAGATCGCCGTTGGATCGGGGGGGATATGGGGGAAGGGGTATCTGCAGGGTACTCAGTGTAAACTCCATTTTCTTCCGGAGCACCATACGGATTTTATCTTCGCCGTCCTCGGGGAGGAATGGGGGTTTGTTGGCTGTGCGGTGGTCCTGGGTCTCTTTTTGGGCCTGATCCTCTGGGGACTCACCAGGGGTATGAGGACACAGGATCGCTTTGGTGCCATTGTCGCCTTTGGGGTGACGGCGATGATATTTTGGCATGTAGTGATCAATGTCGGTATGGTCGTGGGGATGATGCCCGTGGTCGG
>CAYWLI010000003.1:0-5762 GCA_964459135.1 uncultured Thermodesulfobacteriota bacterium
AGGAATTTGGCAAGATATTTACCAAAATATCCTATGAACCCTGCAGCAAAAACTATCGCAACCCACTTCAAGACGTTCATCGATCACACTTTATTCTGTATCTTCGATATGCTCCTTCCAAGATGCTCTATCTGCTCACAGGAAGGCTCATCGCTTGCGGTATGCTGAAAGAATGTGCGCAGTGAAAAAAGACCATACCGCTCAACTATTACGGGAAACAGGAAGGGTAAAAAGACCCCAGGAGGAATATATGTCCGCTAGCCCTTTTTCTAAGCATAATCAACCCCTCAATGTTTTGCTAGTGGCCATGATATCCTTAAGAATGCATCATCCCCAGGCTGGTAGTCAAGCCCTTCCTGCACGTTCGGAATATCCATGAGTCGGTTCTAATGGTTTGAAACGCCATATCAAATGCCGAAGGGGGATGGGGAAAACGGGACTTTACGCTATCAACCGTCAGTGGAACTCCACAATCAGCAGATATTGAATTTATAAACAAAAAATGTTATGATAGTTTGTCAAGCCACATAATGAACTAGAGTAACCGCAATGCTCAGATTTGCAAACAGGACATCAAAAAAGGCTGGTCTTCCCCCTGGAACGCTCGTTCATATTGGCGAGAAGAAAATTGAACAGGCAAAAATTACCATCATTGACTATGATGAGACACGGTTTCAAGAAAAAGAAGCAAAAACAATTAAGGAATGTCTTCCCTTTAAAGACAAAGCCACAGTCACCTGGATAAACATAGATGGTATCCACCAAGCGGATATTATAGAGGAGCTCGGAAAATCCTTTGACGTCCACCCACTCTTATTGGAAGACATTATGCATACGGAACAACGTCCTAAACTGGATGATTTCGGGGATTACATCTTTATCGTTTTGAAAATGCTCCACTATAATGAGAAAAAAAATGAAATAGAGGCAGAGCAAATCAGCCTTATTCTCGGTCCACATTTCGTTATTTCATTCAAGGAAAGCCAGAGTGGTATCTTTGATCCCATCAGAGAACGCATGAGAAATCAAAAAGGTCGTGTTAGAAAAATGGGGGCTGACTACCTTGCGTACACTTTAATAGATGCCATCGTGGATAACTATTTTATCATTTTGGAAAAACTGGGTGAACAGGTAGAAGGTTTAGAGGAAGAACTGGTCACCAAGCACACGTCAGAAACCTTACAGGCTATTCACACCTTAAAAAAAGAGATGATATTTCTGCGCAAGTCGGTCTGGCCTTTAAGGGAGGTCGTCAGCGGCCTGGAACGGGGAGAATCTCCACTCATTCATGAATCGACCGATATATATCTCAGAGATGTCTACGATCATACTATCCAGGTGATCGATACCATAGAGACATTCCGGGATATGATCTCCGGAATGCTTGATATTTACCTTTCTAGCATCAGTAACGCAATGAATGCGGTGATGAAGGTATTGACCATAATCGCTACGATATTTATACCACTCACCTTTATTGCTGGAATCTACGGGATGAATTTTAAGTATATGCCAGAACTTGAGTCGCGCTGGGGTTATTTTATAGTGTGGGCTATCATGATCGTTATTGGATTTGTAATGGTGCTTTACTTTAAAAGAAAGAAATGGTTATAAAAAGAGCTTACTCACGCTTGCACCCGAGGGCAGGCTTAACTGAAACAAACCCATCACGATTTTGAAACAATACATTCCGATAGAAAAACCATTGAAATGTCATGTGGTTTTAGTTGAAGTCATGTTCATCCCTGATGCTCCCCACCAACTCCTCTAAGATATCCTCAAGGGTAACTAAACCCGCGACCTTCCCTCCACTGTCTAAGACAATTGCCTGATGAAGTCTTTTGGTTTTAAAGCTGCGGAGTTGGACATCGATCTTTTTGTCGGCAGGAACAAAGTATGATGGCCTGAGGATTCTTTGTATGGAAATGGGCTTCTTGGCGCGGATCAGTCTGAATAAGTCTTTGACGTGGATAAAGCCTACAATATCTGAATCCTTTCCTGTGCTGACGGGAAACCGGGTATGACCAGTCTTTAAGATCATCTTAACAATCTCCTCCATCGGTGCATCGATATGGAGAAGAGTCATATGCTCCTTGGGCACCATAACTTCTCCGACAGTCTTGTCGTTCAAGGTAAATACCCGTGAAAGCATCTTTTTTTCCTCTGTGGTAATAGTCCCTTCATCCGTGGCCATCTTAATGCAGGTCAAGACTTCAGCTTCAGAGAACAGAGGTTTTTTTATTCTGGTTACGTCCACGCCAATAAACAATAAGATTTTATTCGTTATGTACGTAACCACCACGACCACAGGATTAAAAAGAGCCATAATGACATTGAGCACAGGGGCAATAAGCAATGATACCCTCTCGTTGAAATATTTGGCGTAGACTTTTGGGGTAATTTCGGCAAAGACGAGAATAATAAGGGTTAATACTACCGTGACATAGATAATCCCCCGTTCCCCCCAAAAAGATATCGCCAGTACTGTCGCGATGGCAGACATCGCGACATTGACCAGATTATTCCCCAACAAAATAGTCCCGATGAGCCGCTCAGGTTTCTTCAATATACGCTCGACAAGCTTCACTCTCACAGGCATGGTTTCAGCCAGGTGTCCGAGACGCAGTTTGCTGATGGCCATAAGCGCAGTTTCTGAGCCCGAAAAAAATGCCGAAAAACCCAAGAGTACAAACAGCACAATGATCATGAAAATGAAGTTAGTCTCCATTTCAGGTTGCCTCCCTTAGATAACTTCTTCATAGTCTTTATTAGACAAATTGTAGCATGTTTGCCAACCGCTTGCCAGGTAACAAATATATACGGTCGTACTGAGCAATACAGCAATTATACGCGAAGACATTACGACCTTAGTGCTCCAGCAATAAAAGCCGCGCTTTGTACACTATCTTCTGTAATTCCCTGAGGGGGGAGCGCATAATCTCAAAATAGAAATTGAAAATTTTTCATAAAAAAGGTATAAAGATTCTTATAGTAACATTAGAAAGCATTTGCATTTCCGTACAATAGTGGCACAATAGAAAGTACCGTAGGGACGGGGTGAGGAGATTATCCATATTCCTGATGCAAAAACACGGATTCTCGCCAGCAACCGCCTCATCTGCTACGGGAAACTGGATAATCTCAAAGGGTTAATCTAAAAACGATACAAAGGAGGGATTTGCCATGAAGCCTATGACCATCGTTATATTAGTTCTCGTAGCACTCTTTGTGATAATACTTGTCCAAAACACTCAAGTTGTTACCTTACATTTACTGTTTTGGAAATTAGGAATGTCGCAGATCATCCTGGTGCCTTTGACAATGCTGATCGGCTTTATTCTCGGTTTCATTGTCGCTAAGGTAACAGGCGGCAACCACAGCACAGAAGAGCGCGAGTAAAGAGGTTAGGTTCAAGAAATAAACGCGCTATCTTTTAAAGCTCGAACTCTATAAAAAGAGCCTGTTACCCCGCGTAACCCAGGGAGGGGTTTTGAAGGATGAATGAATTTCATACTCTCGAGCACTGGACCGTTGCTGCTATCTATATCATAGGTGGTTTCGTGGTTGGATTTGTGCTCGAAAAGATTGTCCTCGCCGAACTCAGACATATAGCCAAGAAAACGCCGTGGAAAGGTGACATTGTTATCATCAACTCCTTGCGCGGCATGGTTATGATTTGGCTTCTTATAGCCGGCGTCTACGGGGCAATCCTCAGTATCCCGATGAGCCCATCTCTGCTGATACATCTCAAGAAAATCCTATTGGTCATTGTTATACTTTCAGGAACAATGGCTTTGGGAAAAATGACGGCTGGTTTTGTGAGCATTTATGTCCAGCGAGAAGATGTTCCGTTTCCTTCAACCTCGATTTTCAGAAACCTATCGAAATTGCTGGTCTTCCTCATCGGGATTATGGTAATCCTGCAATCCCTTGGTATCTCTATTACCCCTATACTGACCGCTTTGGGTGTGGGGGGGCTTGCAGCTGCTTTGGCCCTGCAACCGACGCTCGCCAATCTTTTTTCCGGGCTTCAAATAATCGCCGCAAAACAACTGCACCCCGGGGACTATATTAAACTTGATTCAGGGGAAGAAGGCTACGTGACCGATATAACCTGGCGAAATACCACCATCAGGGCGCTTCCGAACAATATGATCATCGTCCCAAATTCCAAATTAGCCTCTACCATTTTCACAAACTATTATCAGCCCCAACAAGAAACGGCAGTCCTGATCCAGGTAGGGGTTAGTTATGATAGCGACCTCCAGAAAGTGGAAAAGGCCACCATTGAGGTAGGCACAAAGGTTATGAAGGAAGTAGAAGGGGGCGTTCCTGAATTTGAGCCGTTTATTCGTTACCACACCTTTGACGATTTCAGCATTAACTTCACCGTTATTCTGCGTACAAAAGAATATGTTGGCAATTATCTTATCAAACATGAATTCATCAAGATGCTCCATGAACGATATGACAAGGAAGGCATCACCATCCCCTTCCCCATAAGAACGGTCTATATGACAGAGGAAAAAACATGATGACTTAGCTTGCCGCCAATTACTCAATACAACTAAAGGGTATTGGAGAGACACTAATGGAAAACCAGCGCAAGACTAAATATACCATCAAAAGGATCGGGGGTTATCTTCACAAACTATCTCCCGTTGTAGATAAAACGGGGAAAGTGATTAACTATGTCACCACCCCCCTCATGGTGGAGCTCAAAACCCGGGATATCATGCAGATTATTGTCGGGGCCTCCATCCTAGCCATACCGGTAGGTTTTACCGAGGAGACATGGAATCTGGGGGAGCGGCTTCCCCTGAACAATATCCTTGCCCTGGCGATCATCTCCATTGTGTTCATTGCGCTGTTCGTCTACTTCAACTTCTACCGGTTTCAACTGAAGGGCTACGTCTCCGAATACATCAAAAGGGTCGTTGCTATCTACGCTATTTCCCTCATCGTTGTTGGAGTGCTGTTGACCCTTATTGAAAAATGTCCGTGGGGCGTTGACAACATCTTGGCGTTAAAACGGATGATCATCGTCGCCTTCCCCTCTTCGATGAGTGCGGCAATAAGTGATACGCTTAAATAACCTTCACTGTTGCTTTTTATTCAACTGTGTCTCAATATATATGTATACGCTAACCTCAGATAGCACAACCCAAATTATTCCGGAGCAATAATCATATGAAAAAAATAATGAGAAAACTGCTCGCCGGCTTGGCAACCATTCTACCGGTGGTGATTACGGCCTATGTACTCTATTGGTTGGCCACGTCGGCGGAAAAGTCCCTCGGTAGGCTAATCAGATTGGCCCTTCCTGAAGGCTGGTATTGGCCCGGCATGGGGATCGCAGCCGGTTTGCTCCTGATCTTCCTCATAGGCCTCTTGATGCAGGCCTGGGTAGTAAGATCGCTGGTTGCCTGGGGCGAGCGAATTGTCTTGAGGATACCGCTTATCAAAACGGTGTACGGTGCCGTCCGCGACCTCATCGGCTTTGTAACGCAGGGTCACGATTCAGGCTCGCGCCAAGTGGTAGCAATTAAAATAGGCGATGGGAATATACAATTAATCGGCTTTGTCACCCGAGAAGATCTCGCTGGTTTACCCGAAGAGATCGGAGGCCAAGATAAGATCGCTGTCTATCTGCCCATGAGCTACCAGCTCGGCGGCTACACCGTTATCGTACCTCGCTCCGCTGTACAACCTGTGGATATGTCTCTGGAAGAGGCGACCCGTTTCGTCCTCACCGGCGGGGT
>CAYWLI010000003.1:5862-10594 GCA_964459135.1 uncultured Thermodesulfobacteriota bacterium
GAATAACATAATTGGTACTAAATTTGCATAATTTATCAATGGTTATATAAGTCTTCTGTGTTAAGATGAGAGGGTATGTAGAATGATAAATCGTGATTTTTTACGATCAATACCCTAGAAACCATCCAAAAAAATAGAGGAGGTAAGCACATGACAATTATCTGTGAGCAATGTGGAAGGCAATACAATATAGATCCTAAACAAATAACAGGGAAGCAGTTTATATTTACTTGCGAGTCCTGCAATACCAAGATCATCATTCCAAAATCACCTGAAAAAACAATGAGGAAGGGTCAAAAAGTGGCAAACCCAGCGCCCCCTAAAGCTGAAACATGGCAGCCAGCACCATCCCCCCCTACAAAGATAGGGATCGGCTTGAGGGGGAAGATGTTCTTTCTTTTCTTTTTTATCCCGATCTGCCTTGTCGTTGCTGGAGGTCTCCTGTACCTGAACTATATGAAAAACCTTTCTGGTCTCATTACTCAAGAGAGTAGTCAGATTGTAGCAACAATGGCCGAGCAAGCGATAGCAGAGAAAGGCAGATCTGTGGCCAAGGAGATTGAGCGCTATATGTTGACCCATCCGGAACTCAAAAAGAATCCTCCTTTCCCCAAAGAGGATTATAAAAACTATTCTGAATTCTCAAGCATTGCAATTCAGAAGGTGGGAACAACAGGGTATACGTGCCTGGTTGCCAAACATACTGAGAGTGAACCGCTCAGTAAACTCTGGGCCCATCCAATAGAAAAGCTAATAGGCGTGGACATTGATGCAGCCATGAAAAAGACTCTGGGAGAGGATTTCCAACGCTGGTATGATGTCACGGTAAAAGCTTTTAAGGGTAAGGGACAAGAGGCTGCTGGTTATTATATGTGGTACGATAAGCGGGAAAAATACATGGTCATGGTACCTGTTGAGGGAACTGATTTCTTTATCGCCAGTACCACATACCTTGATGAATTTACCTTGCCGATGACAGAGCTCGAACAAAAGGCCACCGCAATGACGGTACATGCGAGACGTTCCGTGACGATTATTTTAGTCGTCACAGCGCTTCTCGTTGCCTTCTTTGTAGCGGTCTATAGTTTCCGATTATCAGGAAGACTACGGTCTCTTGCTGATGCTGCTGACCGTATCAGTGTTGGCGATTTAGATGTTGCAATTGAGACAATCAAATCGAGGGACGAACTAGGGCGCTTGACTCAAGCATTGAACCGTATGCAGACCAGTATCCGCCTTGCAATACAGAGATTGCGCGAGCGAAAAAGGTAGGATCGATACCTGACACTCTATGATACACGTGGGAGGGAAGAAAGAAACGCGTCTTGACAATGGGCAGTTTCACCTTATCACTTGATGATGGTTGAAGAATAGGTTGGCTGTTTGTTAGCAGCTTACCGTGACTGTTCACCTCAAGATCTCTGTATCTCCCACAGCAAGCGACAAGGAATAATCACGCTTACAAAAAAGGGCTAACCAAATAGTGTCTACAAAAGGAGCTTTGTGATCAAAAAGTGGTGTAGCAAGTGACATTATTTGCCACTTGATGAGAGGCATAAAGATCATATTCTGTTTCAAGACCAAAAGATATGCATATTCTAAAATAACCGCATTTTAGCACAAATATCATTACCCACTCTTTCCAAGCAAAAGATATAAGTGATGTGTCCCTATTACTAGTTTTATCCTTCCCCCTCACGTTTGTGAGGTCACGGTGAATTTCGGTGTTATCAGATGTTTCTTACACCACCCTTCAGCCTCCTTGTTCAGCCCCATGGCGAGGCCGAGAAGCTCGGTGAAATAAAAGATAGGTAGTGCACTCGACCCCTTCTGGCGTGTCTCCAGATTGGACTGGCACAGGGGACAGGCAGTGACGATCCCCTGAGCGCCGGCCTTGCGCGCTCCCTCCACAATCTCATGGACCAAAGGTGTTACCAAATCGGGGCGCAGCAGGGCATGACCCCCCCCACAGCAGTCCACCTTCCATGACCAATCGAGGACCTCAGCACCCGTCATCCCTATGAGCTCATCCATGACTACTGGATTCTCAGGGTCATCAAAATGGGTAATGTCCGGAGGCCTCACCAGATAACAACCATAATAGCAGACGACCTTTAAACCCTTCAGTTTATTGACAACCGCTCGCTTGATCTTTTTCTTTACTTCCGCTTGTGAGAAGACGGTCAGCGGATGATAGACCGTGGCACTACCCCGGTATTGCCTTCCCAAGATTTCTTCTATGTCTTTGCGCAAAGGCACATCTGCACCCATCCGTTTTTGGGCTTCCATCAAGCGGAGAAAACATGCGGCACAAGGTGCCGTGACATCTAATCCCATATCTTCAGCGATCATCAGGTTTCGAGCTGGCAGGGCAACAGCCAAAAAAGGGTCCACTGCATGGGCTGAGGACGCACCGCAACAGTTCCAGTCAGGGATCTCAATAAGCTCTATACCGACCTTTGCGGCAACGGCCCTGAAGGAAAGATCGTACTCCCTGGCCGTGGATTCTAAGGAGCAGCCCGGATAATAGCCTATCCTCACCGCTCTTCCTCCAAACGGGCAAAAAGTCTCTTCATGGCCTCGGTCTCCCTTATTTTAGTCGGCAGGAGCTTCAGCTTACCGTGGCGGAACATCTCAATACCCAAACGAATTTCATCTATATCTAGTTTAAAGAGCCCGCCGGTCCTTCGTTTCAGATCAAGAATCAGCGAGAGCTCATGAACCCTGCCTTTTTTCCGTATCGCCTCAAGAAATGCGTCGTTGACCTTGGGCCCCTTCTCCGTTACCGTTCCTTCCTCCTTCGCCATCCTCCGCAGGAGATCCATCAATTTCACGATCTCTATCTCCTGAGGACAGCGGGTCGAACACGTCTCACAGGAGGCACACACCCAGAGGGTAGATGCTGCCAGTACCTTATCCTTCGCTCCGAGTTGAACGTACTTCAGGATCTCGTGAGGATAGAGATCCATGGCGAAGGCAAGGGGACAGCCAAGGGTACAGGTGAGGCATTGGTAGCAGCGATAGATCTCGGGGACCTCATCCGCCACCGTACGAGTAAATGCGAGATCCTTTTTCATATCTTGGGCTCCTGAATCTGCTCGAGCTCTTTTTCTCGGAACGTGGAAATGGGAATTTCTTCCTCCAGGTCTCTCCCCGCTTCATAGTTGAAGAGGGCTTGTACCTGTGCACTCGTGGCCTTAAAGAGCCGAAACACCGGCACACCCATGGGACACGCCTCTTCGCACATCCCACATTGCACACAGGAGTGGGCCATGTGTGCCATACGGGTGATGTGAAAAAGGAGCATATCTGCCGGCATTCTCGCCACACCCCTCTTCTGTGCCAACCCCATATACCGGTCGGCCTCCATCTCAAACGTGGGGGAGTTGAAGAGACACTCCCTGCAGTAACAGATGGGGCACAGGGTCATGCAATTACGACATCCAATACATGCAGAGAGGGCGGTGAGAAGCTTATCAGCCCCACGAAGATCCTTTTGCTGCTCCTTAAGAACCTTTTGTTCATCCTTCTTCCTCTGTGAAAGGAGTTTTTCGAGAAACCCCTCGCGCTCCTTGAGGGGAATATCCTTAACTTCCATCCCAAGCTCACGGATGAACTGCTCGCCGCTTTCGGTCAGGGCCTCGATCAAAAACTGCTGTTTTTCATCAAGACCGAGGAACCCTATCCTGATATCGGCCCAGGGGGCACGGGGATGGAGACATATCCTACATGATTCCCGTAACCGCTCATCTTCGACTCCCTGATTCATTCTCTCCAAGAGCAGGGTCTCCGGATCTTCCCCCCCCTCAACGATCCTCTGGTATGCCTCTAAAGGATAGGTGCCGGGACAATCGAACGAGATCACGATGAGGTTTTCTTGTAAAATTTGTTTTAACTTTACCAGTTCCACCAGGGCCCGTGCTTCACAGGGGCGCAGCACAGCTGCCACCCTTTCAGACGGAGGAACCGTCCTGGTCATCATCTGAAGCACCCGAGCTGTGTTCACGGGCATATAGGGGGCGAGCGTCCGCGATTCCCTTGCCCTATCAGGGTCCGTCAAAAGACCCGGGGCAATAAGACCACCTTCCACCTCCATAGGAAGGAGGATAGCCTTGACGACGTCGCGTTTTAGCAGCTCCCCCCAGAGTTCCTTTAATCCTTCCTTTAATCCTTTCCCTTTATATTCCCTCAAAACGCCTCGAGCCATCTCTTCCCCCTCAGGTCGTCAAGGTATCAGCGAGCGGGTTTCGGCCTTTCTTCTCTATCTCCTCGGTGATCCGCTTCGCCCATTCGGCAAATTGCGGCCCTTCGCTCGCGCTGATCCACGTGAGATAGACCCTGTCCGGATCCAAACCGAGGACATCCAAGATCGTCTTGATTACCCCGATGCGCCTCCTCGCCTTGTAGTTCCCATTCACATAGTGGCACTCACCCAGGTCACACCCACTTATCCAAACCCCATCCGCGCCTTTCACCAAGGCATCGAGGACGTAGACCGGATCCACGGTACCGGTACACATCACCCGAATGGGTCTGATCGATGCGGGATATTCCTTGCGCGTGGTCCCCGCGAGATCCGCGGCCGTGGACGTACACCAATTGCAGAAAAAACCGATAATTTTTGTCTCATCCTTATTCTTCTTCTTAACCGACATCCTATTCCTCCTTACAATGCCGTCTCAATCATCGCTAATACCTGGTCTTCCCTGTATCCTTGCAGAATCGCTGCACC
>CAYWLI010000003.1:10694-45581 GCA_964459135.1 uncultured Thermodesulfobacteriota bacterium
TCCCTGAAGAGGATGTAGATTTCCAAAGCGGGGTTCTTCTCCTTGAGCACGAGGGCGTTCTCCAAGGCTTCGGTGCAGCAATACCGATTGCACCAGGGATGCTCCCTGTCCCTCGACCCCACGCACTGGATCATGACGACCGAGCGGATCTCCTGGGGTTTAATCTCTCCTGAAGCAAGGCCGCTCTGTAATTCACGCTGGGTAATAACCCGCTTGTTTTCTCCATAGAGGAATTCCGTCGGCTTATACTCCTGGGCTCCAGTAGCCATAACAATAGCACCGATCCCGACCTCGCGCTCACCATCCGCTCCCTTTATCAGGGCCCAAAAATCCCCTGCCTGACCTCTGACCCCGGTAACCTCGCTCTTGAGATAGACCTTGGCGAGAGGATTTGTTTCTATCCCCCTGACATATCCCTCAAGGAGCTCTCCCTTGTCCGGTCTCCCCTTGAGCATACCACCCAGTTCTGCTTCTCGTTCTACGAGATGGACCTCCACCCCCCTCTCTGCCAGGGCCGAGGCCACTGTCAGACCGGCAAGCCCCCCGCCTACCACGAGGGCACTCCCTTTAACCGGTGTGAAACGGCGGGGGACACTATCCTTTCTTCGCAGCCGCTCTATGGCCATCAGGACCATTGCCTCGGCCTTTTGCTGGGCCCCCTCCTGACCGTGGGGGTGTATTACCCCTTCCCTGAGATCCACCCACTCGATAAGCCAGGGTCCCATCCCTCCCACTCCCTCCAAGAAGCGTCGCCGAAACCAGTAGGGAGCGCACGCACAGACCAGGAGTCGGTTAATAGCATGCTTGCGCATTTTGCCTAACAGCCCCTGTGCCTTGTCCCGAACACACAGAGCCGCAACTTCCCAAACAGCACTGATACCAGGGCGGCCTTTGATAGCCTTCTTCAATTGGTCAATATCTAAGCGATCTAAAACCTCACCATGACAATGGCACAGCACCACGCCAATACTCGGCTCTTCATCAGGTGTAACCTCACCTTCTTCCAGAAGGCTTGGGACCTTTTCCCGTTCCCGGCCAAGGGACCTCAAGGCGCAGGCCGTTGCCTGTGTGACGGTGTCCGGGATGTCCTTCGGCTCCGAAAAGGAACCGCACACAAAAACCCCAGGCCTCGTTGTCGCAATCCCTGCGGGGTCCATTGTCTTGCAAAAACCCCATTCATTGAGATCGGCCCCTAACATCCTTGCAAGCTCGGCACTCCCATAAGGAGGCCTCTGCCCGATAGCAAGCACAACAAGATCATATTCTTCCTTGGTCAATTGCCCATTTTCGAACGTGCTGAGGATGAGATTTCGCGTCTGTGGATCCTCCCACAGGCGGGGGGTTCTGCCCCGCACAAACCGTACGCCCTGTACCCGCGCCTGCTCGATGTAGCGATCATACCCCTTGCCAAACCCTCGGAGATCCATGTAGAAGACCGTGGCATCGAGATCCTCTCGCAATTCCTTGGCCAGAAGGGCCTCCTTAACGGCATACATGCAACAGGCAGCCGAGCAGAAGTCCCAACGCCGCTCTCGGGAACCAACGCAGAGCACGAAGGCCACCTTCTTAACAGCCTTGCCATCGGAGGGTCGCCCCAACCGCTCACGGAAAGGGCCGAGGGGGCTCACTATCCGTTCCCATTCTATACTCGTGACCACGTTCTTCCAACGCCCATAGCCGTACTGGGTGAGGGCCTGCGGGTCGAACTCATCAAATCCCGGGGCGAGGATGGCAGAGCTTACCTGAAGCTCTCGCTCCGCATCCGCCATCTTCAGGTCGATGGCGCCGGTCGGACAGACCTCAACGCACTTGCCACAACGGGTGCAGGCATCCCACTCTATGGCCGGGATCGGCGGCACCGGCTGGGGACCCCACAATGAGATGGCCTTGTGTGTGCCAAAGCAATTGAACTCATCAACCGCCTCTGCAGGGCACACCTCGATACATAGCTGACACCCCGTACAGAGCTCCTCTTGTACCCCGCGCGCCCGCTGGCGAATGCGCGCCTGGAAATCACCCTCCGTGCCTGAAAACGCCACAAGCTCCGCACCGGGTATGAGCTCGATCAAGGGATGATAAAAATCCCTCCGCAGGCAGTATTCCCCTTCTTCGACCCTGTTTGTGGTCGGCAGCATCTGGCAGAGACCACATCTATTAGTGGGAAATTGCCGCTCTATGCGCACGATCTCCCCACCGAAAAACGGGCTTCTGTCTACGAGGTAGACCTGTCTTCCTCGCGCAGCCACCTCCAAGGCGGCCTTGAGCCCGCCGACTCCTGAACCGATGATCAAGACACCCTTTTGTATATCCTGTTGTATATCCTGAGCCATACTTGTAACACCTATGCAAGAAACCCCTCCACCCATGAGAGCATCTGTGCAGGCCGGAAATGTTTGAGACTGATCGCTCCTGACGGACAGGTCGCCGCACATGCACCGCACCCCTTACACACCGCTTCCTGTATGGTCATCCGCT
The DNA here is from genome assembly GCA_964459135.1 of uncultured Thermodesulfobacteriota bacterium. Lineage (GTDB taxonomy): Bacteria > Desulfobacterota > B13-G15 > B13-G15 > RBG-16-54-18 > CAYWLI01. The sequence continues at coordinate 13,170 of CAYWLI010000003.1, forward strand.
TTCTTCTCTCATCGAAGCGCAGGGCATCAAAGGAGCAGATGGCCTCGCAGAGGCGGCATCCTGAGCAGACCTCTCCATCCACACTGGCTATGATAGGTTCCTTTATTACCCTCCCCTGATGGAAGGAAAGGGTAGCACGGGCCGCAGCCCCATGGGCCTGGGCAACAGTATCGGTAATATCCTTCGGGCCCTGACAGCAGCCGGCTATAAATATCCCGTCGGAATGCGTATTAAGAGGGCCCAGCTTGGGGTGCGCTTCCAGAAAAAAACCATCCTTGTCCCCGGTAACGCGGAGTGCTTGTATCAACTCCGCACTCCCTGCTGCCGGCTCCATCCCTACTGCCAAGACCACCAAGTCCGCCTTCGCTTCCTGCGGTTTGCCCAGGAGGGTATCCTCATAGCGGATGACCATTTTGTCGTCCTCTCTGTACACCTCCGACGGGTTTCCCCTGATATACAGGACCCCGCTGCGCTGGGCCTTTTCATAACATTCCTCATGCCCCTTCCCAAAAGCGCGGATATCCATATAAAAGACGGAAATCCGTGCCTCGGGGATGAGCTCTTTCAGCAACAGGGCCTGTTTCGCCACCACCATACAGCACGCACGGGAACAATACTCCCGCCCGATGCTCTTGTCCCTGGATCCCACGCACTGGATAAAGGCCACCTTTTTTGGCTGTCCGTTGTCCGAAGGCATGCCGCGTTCGAGCAGTTCCTCCATCTCCACGGTCGTAATCACCTGTTCGCTCATTCCGTAACAGTATTCGGGCTTCTTTCGTGCATCAAAGGGCGCAAAGCCGGTTGCCACAATGATGCTTCCGATGGCCTCTTCGATAGTTGTGCCGTCGGCTTGTCTGATGGTCGCCTGGAAGTTGCCGGGAAACCCTTCGAGTCCTACGACTTCACTCGAGAGATACGCTTTGAACTGAGGATATGATTCCAAGGCCTCAAGCTTGTCCTGCAGAAACGCTTTGAGGGGGACCAAGGCCGGGAACCCCTTGCCGATCCGCCTCCCCCATCCTCCGAGGTGATCTTCACGTTCCACTAAAATAGCTTTGAACCCGGCCTCCAAAATATCGATGGCTGCGGTTATCCCGGCGACACCACCTCCGATCACCAGGGTCGTGAGCGCCACGGAATATTCCGTAGGCCACAGAGGCTCAAGCCCTTTCACCCGTGATACCCCCGCCCTTATGATTGCATAAGCCTTTGCCGTCGCCTCTTGGACATCATTGGTGACCCACGAGCAGTTCTCTCTGATGTCCACCTGCTGATAGAGATAGGGGTTGAACCCCTCCTCAGCAACGCATCGTCTGAAGGTACGCTCGTGCATTGTCGGAGAACACGAGGCAACAATCACCCTGTCGATGGTCCCCTCCCGCAGGTCCTTTTGGATCATTGCCTGTCCCTGATCCGAGCACATATAGGTGTCATCTTTTACCATGGTTACATTGGGCACTGCCTTCAGCTTCTCTACAAGCTGAGGAATGTCAATATATCCCGCGATGTTTCTTCCGCAGTGACACACATACACCCCTACTCGCACCCTCTTCCTCATCCATGCACCTTTGATATGACTGCGAGGGCCTTTGCCGCAGCGCCGCTCGCCTGCGAGACCGAATCGGTTATATCCTTCGGCGACTCACAGCAGCCGGCAAAGAAGACCCCCGGTCTCCCCGACACAACGGGGTCATGAGGATCCTCTTCCAGCAAAAAGCCGTTTTCATCAACTGCAAGATCGAGGACAGCGGCGATCTCCTTCATGCCGCGACGAGGTCGTAGCCCGCACGCCAAGACCACCACATCCGCCGCCTCCTCGTAGGGCCTGCCGAGCAAGGTGTCCTCCCCCCTTACCACCAAGTCCCCATTACGGGCGAAGACCTCTGAGGGGAGGCCTTGACGGTACAGGACACCGCTCCTCTGAACCCGCTCGTAGAAGGCCTCATGACCTTTCCCAAATGCTCGAACATCCGTGAAACAGACCGTCACCTGGGCACCCGGCACCCGATCCACGATGCCATAGGCATGTTTTGCCGTGTACATACAGCACACCCTGGAACAGTAAGGGTTGCCGACTGTCTGATCCCGTGAACCCACACACTGGATAAAGACAAAACGCTGGGGGACTTTCCCGTCTATGATGATCTCTCCCTCCGTCGGTCCTGACGGGGAAAACAAGCGCTCCATTTCCAAACTGCTGATGACCCCCTTGTATGTTCCGTAGCCATATTCCGGTTTCAGCGTTGGGTCGAAGATATCATATCCAACTGCAACGATAATGGCCCCCACCTCAAGCTCGAGAGAACTCTCGTGCTGCTGGAAATCGATGGCCTGTCGATCACACGCCTCAATACACTTCGGCATGGTGCCGCATTGGCCCCTCGTCACCATAAGGCAGTGTTCAGGATCTATGGCGTACGTCACCGGGATGGCCTGGGGGTAGGCCAGATAGCACGCGCTCCTGCTGCCGAGGCCCATATTAAAATCATCGAAGACCTTATCTTTCAAGCGACAGGCTTCAGCGCACTGGCCACAGGCCGTGCACTTCCCCTCGTCTATATAGCGGGGCTTCTGTGACACGCGAACGTGAAATGCCCCCTCTTCCCCACGGACCTCCTTGACCTCGGCGTTGGTGATAAGCTCGATGGCGGGATGTTGGCCGACCTCGGTCAGCTTCGGGGATATGGTGCACATGGCGCAATCGTTGGTGGGAAAGGTCTTGTCAAACTGGGACATATGGCCGCCGATCCATGGCGTCCGCTCCACCAGGTAGACCTGATAACCGGCATCCGCCACATCGAGAGAGGCCTGCATGCCGGCGATACCCCCACCGATAACGAGTACTTTTGGGACTGCTGGCACTATGTACCTTTCCGCTCACGCAGCTTTTCAACAATAGCTGGTACCGCTTTAAACAGATCGTCCACGATCCCATAGTCGGCAACTCCGAATATCGGGGCCTTGGCATCCTTGTTGATAGCGATGATCGTAGTCGCATTTTGCATCCCGGCAAGATGTTGAAAGGCACCGCTGATGCCGAGGGCTACGTAAAACTTCGGCTTGACCGTCTTGCCGGAGGTCCCCACTTGCCGCTCCTTGGGAAGCCACTGTTTATCCGCCACAGGCCGTGAACAGGCTACCACCCCGCCGAGCAGATCCGCCAGTTCCTCGGCGACGGGAAGATGCTCAGGACCACCGATCCCCCTCCCCACGGAGACGATGATATCAGCCTGTGTAATATCCACCTCCCCCACAACTGCCTCGAGATACTGAATAAATTTTTTGTAGGAGTAGTCCTTTTCAAAAGCAAAAGGCACCGCTTCTATCGCCCCGTTGATCTCTCGAAGACCCTCCGCTGGGAAAGAACCCGATCGGACAGTGATCATCGTGCACGGGGCCTCTCGCAGATGGACCTCTGTGCACATCTTGCCACCGTACATCTGGCGATAGGGGACTATCGCATCATCCTTGACTTCAATCTCATAACAATCGGTCGCAAGGGGAATCCCTCCTGCTGTGGCCAAGGCAGGGGCAAGATCCATCCCAAATGCAGTATGCCCGATAAGCACAAGGGAGGGTTTTCTCTCCTCTATCAAAGCCGCCAGGACATCTTGATACGGCTCGGAATTAAAATGAGTGAGGCGCTCATCCTCCAGGACAAGGGTGCGATGGCACAGGCGCTTGATATCCGCTGCCAACGAGTCAACCCCTGTGCCTAAAAGGACCGCGGTCAACTCCGCTTGTTGCTTTTCGGCTAGTTCCTGCCCTTTTGCAAGCATCTCGAGACTGATCTCCCGCAACTCCCCTTGCCGGTGTTCCATCAGGACCATAATCTCTCCCATCTTAGATCACCCCCCCCTTCACAAAGATATCCGTCACCGTGGTTGCCACGGCATCGGGGCTGCCGGTCAACATCTCGGCCCCTTCACCCACAGGGGGCGGGAAGATCCTCTCTATGAGGCTCATGGAACCCGCAGTTCCAACATCCTCAGGCGAAAGGCCGGCAGTAGTGAGGTCGAGCACCTTGATCTCTTTTTTTGCCACTTTCCTGATACCCATGATGGAGACATATCGGGGCTCGTTTATCCCGCTCTGGATTGTAAAGAGGGCGGGCAATGCGCACTCGAGCGCCTCCTCCATCCCCCCCTCAAGCTCCCTGTGGACCTTTGCACGCTTCTCCCCGATTTCCATGGCCGTTACCAGGGTGGCGTGGGGTATGCCGAGCAGTTCGGCCAACGTAGCCCCCACCTGGCCATACCCATCATCATCGGCCTGAACGCCCGTGAGGATGACATCGTAGGGCATATCCTTGATAACGGCGGCGAGGATCTTCGCTATGGCATATCCATCAGAGCCGTGCATCTTTTGATCCGTAACCCTGACGGCCTCGTCAGCCCCTAACGCAAGCGCCCGCCTGAGCACATCCTCGCTCTCCTCAGGCCCCACCGTTATCGCAGTGACCGTACCCCCATGTTTTTCCTTGATCCTCACCGCCTCTTCAACCGCGTAATTATCCCAATCATTTAAACTAAACACTAAATCTCCTTCTTTTATTCCTTTGCCTGTGGGATCTACCTGAAGATCAACCTCGGCGACCTCCGGCACCCTCTTAATGCACACGATGACATCCATTGTTACACCTCCTTATTCGTGATCGAAGCCCATAGCTTCCGCAACGAGCTCCAAGATATCCTTGATGAACACCTGCTCCTCCAAACCCGTTGTCTTTGCACCATCCTCCAGCGTCAACAGACAGAACGGACAGGCCGTGGCAATGACGTCGGCACCCATTGCATGCGCATCCCTCACGCGGATTTCGCTGTTCCGTTCTCCCTCGCCGGTCCCCTCGACCCACATCCTCCCTCCACCCCCCTCACAACAGAGGCTCCGCTCCCTGCTCCTCTCAAACTCAATGAGTTCGATCCCCGGGATCGCCCGCAAAACCTCCCTCGGGGGATCAAAGACCCCGTTCTGTTTTCCGAGAAAGCACGGATCGTGGTAGACGACCTTCTTCTGCACCGTATGGGGAAGATCCACCTTTCCTTCCTTAATAAGTCCGGAAAGGAGTTGCGTATAGTGATAGACCTGAAATCCATTGAGGTCGTACTCGTTGCCGAAGACATTGAAGCAGTGAGGAGACGTGGTGACGATGTTCGTCGCCCCTGATGAGCGGAAATGGCTAGTATTCTCCTCCATCAATTCCTCGAAGAGTCCTTCCTCCCCCATCCTCCTGATCTCATTGCCGCAGCAGCTTTCCTTCGTCCCGAGGATGCCGAAACTAACTCCTGCTGCATCGAGAAGGCGACACAGCGTCCGAGGAACCCCCTGAAGCCTCGGATCATAGGAGGGGGCACACCCTATAAAATAGAGCCACTCGGACTCCCCTTCATCGGGAATGATCTTGACTTCGAGACCCTCCTTCCACTCAATCCGCTTCTGCCTCGCCCTTCCCCATGGATTCCCGTGCTTATAGGTGCCTTCAAGGGCATCAATGATTGTCTTGGGAACCCTCCCCCCCTCGATAAGCTCCGCCCTGAGTCCCACGATGAACTCCGAAGGGTTCAGCCCCCTGGGACAGCGCAACGTACAGGTGGCACAGGTTGTACAGTCCCACAACTCCGGGTGCTCGAGCACACTTTCCGGTTCTCCTCCCAGCAGAACCTCCCGCATGAGAGATCGAATGTTGAGAGGGGCCCTCAGCGCAACAGGGCACCCCCCCGTGCACTTGCCGCACTGGAGGCATGCAGACAGTTCATACTTTTCCAAGAAATCCATCGCTCAGTACCTTCCTAATAATCGCCGTGCAATGAGGATCTTTTCGATCTCCTTTGTCCCTTCAAAGATCTCCATGACCTTGGCATCACGCCAGTAATGCTCCACATCGTACTCCTGCAAGATCCCATAGCCTCCGTGGAGTTGGATCGCTTCATCAGACACCTTCACCGCTATCTCACAAGCATACCACTTGGCCATGGCGATGATGGCAGGATCGACCTCGCCGTCATCTACCTGGGACGCTGCACGATAGAGCAGAGAGCGCGCCGCCTCCGTGAGCGTTGCCATATCAGCAATCTTGGCCTGGACGATCTGGAAAGCTGCCAGGGGATTCCCAAACTGCCGCCTCTGACGAACATGCATGATCGTCTTATCCAATGCCCCTTGCGCCGTTCCTAATGCGAGGGCACCTATCTCCAAGCGCGTACAATTGAAGAGCTCCATGATGTTATAAAATCCTCTTCCTTCTTCGCCGAGGAGGTTTGACTGAGGCACCCTTACATCTTTAAAGGTGATTTCGCCGGTGTCTGAACAGCGTATGGAGAGCTTTCCTTTCAATTTATTGGCTTCGTAACCAGGTCTGTTGGTTTCAACGATGATAGTGCTTAAGCGATGGTGTTTTACGGAAGCCTCTGGATTCGTAACACATAAGACAATGAGGAAATCCCCTATGGTTGCGTTGGAGATAAACATCTTATTTCCTGTGATCACATAGTGATCCCCATCTTTTACCGCGGTCGTGGTAACGGATGCCACGTCGCTCCCTGCATCCGGCTCCGTCACCGCAACCCCCATGCGCGCCTCACCGTTGCATAAGGGGGGAAGGTATGTTCCTTTTTGTTCCTTGGTCCCAATGAGGTCAATAAGCTGTGAACCAAAGTAGGCCGCATTGAGAGTTTGAGCTATGCCACCGTCCACCCGAGCGAACTCCTCCATTATCAAGCACTGCTCTAGAATCCCCAAACCTCCTCCTCCGCTCTCTTCCTCTATGGCAGCACCCAAAAAACCAAGCTCTGCAGCCTTTTTCCAAAGGCCATCGTCGAATGTTTCATTCTCGTCCAGCGCCCTCGCCACCTCGGTGAACTCCCCTTCTGCAAACTCCCTGGCCGCTTTCCTAATATCTCTCTGTTCCACAGTAAGCTCAGCCATCCCTTTCCTCCTCAATTATATAAAGATGTGATAAAACAAGCGTGACTATTTTATCCATGGGATCCCTACTGATCTTTGAGGACCCCTCGGAGAAAGACCTCGCTGAATATATCCCCCAATGCATCCGGCCCCATGGTGCCCCGTGGGTTGTACCAGGTATACGTATAGTTGACCATACCGAAAAAAATAAAAGCAAGGACCGAGTGGTCTATGGATTTGAGCAGACCTTCTTTGCCCAGATCGCTCAAAAGCCTTTTGAGGGCCTCCACATAGACCCGTTGTTTATCAACAAAGTTCCTTCGGTGTTTCGGGGAAAGGGATTTTCCTTCGGATACCAGAATAGTCAGCTGATCTTTGTGCCCTGCATAGTACTCAACGTAAAACTTACAGACCGCCTCTAATTTTTCGACAGGACCCATTGCACTGTTATAGATCTCCATCAGCCTCTTGTATCCCTCATCCATAAAGCCGATCATGATCTCGTTCAGGATCTCCTCCTTGGAGGGGACATAATGGAACATTCCGGGAACGCTCAATCCGACCTCCTTGGCAATCTTCCGGACAGAGGTCTTCTCAAAACCCATGGCCGCAAACAACCTCGTTGCGGCCTGCAAGATCGTATCTCTCTTCGACATGGTATTCACCGCTGCTTGGTTTATCCTAATAATATACCGATCGATCGGTAGAAAATATGGCTATTATTTATCACTCCGCAGGTTATATGTCAAGGATTTTTTCAAGGCCGGAGGAGAGTAAACATGCTTTCTTGATTGAGTATAGAGCATTCCCTTATCAGTTTGTTTTACGTAAATGAATTTTTCGGATACCTGAGCATTTCGGTTAGGGAATCAAAAAAAATCTTGACATACGCAAACAGCCTTCCTACATTATAGACTCTATTTATCTTAAAGGGGAAAGGAACGTTTCAATAAGTGTCGTAGAATAAAGAAAACGCAAAAAAGGACGAGGCGGAACGTTCGGCTGCGGAGCGGTTGCTCTTTCATATCCCACAATTAAGATTTTTTAAAACATTTTAATCGCCTCATCGTCCTATAATCCCGTTTTTGAAAATAATCTATTGAAACAGAAGATCCAGTATTCATGAACCATTTAATCTGGATTTAGAATAAAAAAGGAGTATTGCGATGGCTGATCTTTTAGTTGATGAGAGGGATCAAAAGTTTGTCCTCTTCGAGCAGTTTGAAATCGGCACGTTCTCAGAATCGGAGATCTATGCTGAGTTCGACTCGGAAATCTACACCATGGTTCTCAACGAAGCCAAAAAGCTTGCTGAAAACGTAACGATGCCAACTAACTCTGAGGGGGACACTGAGGGGGCCCGTTTTCAAGACGGCAAAGTCAGTGTGCCCAAATCGTTCCATGAGCTGTGGCGTTTATGGAATGAGGGAGAATGGCGCAGGCTCGACATACCGCAAGAATATGGCGGCCAAGGCATGCCTGTAACGGTGGGCATGGCTGCAAATGAGTACTTTGAGGCAGGCAATGTGGCCTTCCAGACACTCGCCGCCATGACGCGAGGGGCGGCTTTATTAATAGCTACTTACGGGACGGAAGAACAGAAAGAGAAATACGTGGAGAAGATCCTATCCGGGCAATGGACCGGGACAATGGTTTTGACCGAAGCAGGGGCAGGTAGTGACGTAGGCGCCACCAAAACCGTGGCCCAGCGCAATCCAGACGGGACCTATTCCATAACCGGCAACAAAACATTCATCACCGGAGGGGATACTGACCTGACCGAAAATATTATCCATCTGGCATTAGCCAGAGTCAAAGGTGCGCCAGCCGGAACCAAGGGGCTCTCGCTGTTCATCGTTTCGAAGATCAAGATCAATCCGGACGGCTCCTTGGGGGAGTCAAATGACGTCAAGACCGTCGCCCTTGAAAAAAAGATGGGCCTTAAGGGTTCACCCACCTGTCAATTGAATTTCGGTGAAGACGGGAATTGTATTGGCGAACTGGTAGGGGAAGAAAATCAGGGCTTGCAGATCTTTTTCACGATGATGAACGAAGCACGGTTGATTACGGTGCGTCATGGAGCTTCAGTTGCCAGTACAGCCTACCTCCACGCCGTGGCCTACGCCAAGGAGCGGCTCCAGGGGACGGAAATTGGCAAACCAGCAAGCGCAGGCCAGTGTCCGATCATCAAGCACCCCGACGTCCGTCGCATGCTCCTCCAGATGAAGGCATACACCGAGGGCGTGCGCGCTCTCATCTTGTACACCTCTTATTGCATGGACCAGGAACGGATGGCTCAAAACAAGGAAAAAAGGCAACAGTGGGAGAGCCGGACAGGGTTTCTCACCTCGCTTGCCAAGGCCTATGGCACGGATCTGAGCTTTCGGGTCACCGAAACAGCGATGCAAGTCTACGGCGGTTACGGATATATGAAGGATTACCCCATTGAGCAATTTTTGAGAGATGAGAAGCTCCACTCCATCTTTGAAGGGACCAATGGTATGATGGCCTTGGACCTGGCCGGTCGCAAGCTGGGGAGGGACAGCAGCGATCTATTTAAAGGGATTCTGGAGGATGTCCATGCCTTCTGCGGCAAACATAAGGGGCACCGAAGTCTCGCCCCATACGTAGAGATTTTGGATGCGGCCCACACTGCGTTGGCAGATGCGTCCACGTTTCTTGTCGACATTCACAAGAAGGACTTCCCTCTTGTTGCCCTTTACGCCTACCCCTATTTGGAGCTTTTTGGCGACGTCATCGTCGGCTGGCTGTTGATATGGCAGGCAGTCATTGCCCAAGACAAATTGACAAAGCTGGCCGAGGAGAAAGGGATCAAAAAACCGGATGGATTGGAAAAACTGGTGACAGAAAATGCCGATGCGGCTTTTTACAGCGGCAAGGTGGCCTCCGCCCGCTATTTTGTAAGTACCGTGCTGAGCCTTGCAAACGCCAAGGCCCAAGTAATAAAAAACGCGGACAAGGCGGCGTTAGAAATCCCTGAACATACATTTTGATTGTTTTCTCGCAACAAGGCTATATGCAAGCTCACGCGGGCTAGCTTCCGTTATGATAAAATAGTGCCCCAAGAAATGGCAGCCTGTACTTCTCTATTATTCAACCTAAAACCCTTCTCTTTTAAAAGTTTTAAGCAGGCATCCACCACGTCAGTATCATAAAGCGTGCCCTTGTTCTTTTCGATTTCTTCCAATGCCTTGTCAATATCAAAAGCAGCTCGGTACGGGCGGTGAGAAGATATGGCATCAACGACATCAGCCACACCTAAGATTCTAGCTTCTAATATAATCTCGTCGCCTTTAAGCCCCTGGGGATAGCCAGAACCATCCAACCTTTCATGATGCTGCAACACAGCCTGCACCATCGTCCAGGGGAATTCTATCGTCTTCAGTATCTCATAACCTACGTGAGGATGAGTTTTGACCATATCGTATTCAACGTGACTTAATGATCCAGGTTTACTGAGAAACTCAATGGGCACATTGATCTTACCGATATCATGAACAGATGCAGCCATTCTGATCCAATCGACCTGTTGCTCTGTAAGCCCCATTTCCTCGGCAATGGCGCAGGCAAGCTGTGTTACCTGTTTTTGATGACTGGCAGTATAAGGATCCCTTATTGTTACCGTCGATGCCAAGGCGTTGACCATGGCATCCAAGGTTTTTTGTAGTTTCTCGAAACTTTGTTGAAGTTCCTGCTTTGTCTGTCTGCGCTCGGTAATGTCCTCTCCAATACCCAAAATACCTATCACGTTGCCCTTTTCGTCGAAGCGGGGGACACAGATCAAGTTAACCCAGATCTTTCTCCCATCTTTCGTTACTTCTCTAATCTCGCAGTCAACTTCCTCTTTTCTTTCCAACATGGAGAGACGCACATCTTCAACCGCCTTGTGCGTAGTATCATCAGGATATAATATGTCAATTTTCTGACGGCCTACGACTTCTTCGGCCTTATATCCGAACATCCGTTCAGCACCTTCATTCCAATAGAGTATATTACGCTCCATATCAGTGTACATGACAGAGATAGGGGACGGGCTATCCAAAATATACCGCAGAAAAACATTTTCACCCTTGAGCGATTCCTCTACCCGGTTACGCTCAATGGCAAATTGTATTGCTCGCCCGAGCACCTGACCTTCAAACTGTCCCTTGACAAGATAATCTTGTGCGCCCGCTTTAATTGCTTCAACCGCCAGTGCATCATTATGGTTTACTGTCAACACAATGATGGGGACTTTTGGTGTATGATCGTACACCTTGGTAAAGGTATCGAGTCCTTTGCTGTCAGGCAACCCAAGGTCCAAGAGGACAACATCGGTTTCGTTCTTTTCGAGGTGTTTTAGTCCTGTCGTTAGCCTTTCGGCATGTTTGAATTGATACGGGATGTCCATTACGCGGGCCAACATTTCATGAACCACAGTGGCATATCCGCGGTTATCCTCTATGAGCAGAATGTGAATAGGTCTATTATCCATTCGAATATGTCAAAAATTAATATGAATGTTATTAATAAAATTGCCCTTCTATCTCCTTCTCACCCATAATGAGGTCTACTAACGCATATAAAACTTTGTTTCACCCCCTCAATCGGGCATCTATTTTAAATGCAAATTTCATGCCTTCAAGCAATTGTGCCTTGTTGTAACACACTATAATTATTGAATAATTCAGACGTCCTCAAAGAGCGATAGAGAACAAAGGCCAAAATCGGCAATTATCAAGACAATTTTTGTCAGCTCTGAAAAACAGAGGAGTTGGGAGGACTTATATTGTTAACAAGAGGAACTTTACATGACGCTCACAACATAACACTCAGTCGAAATGGCTTGCCATGAGTCCCTCGGCATGCTCGGGACCCTGAGGCAACCGAAGGGCAAGCGAAAAGGGGCGTCCACGTAAGTGGTAGCCCCTTGAGCGTGTCGAATGGCTCCCCGGGCAAGACTCGAACTTGCAACCTAGTGGTTAACAGGAACTTTATCTCAAACTGGCAGGCGCAGGCAGGCCAATATTATTAATAAGTTACAGAACCAGAGATTTTCAAGACTTTATTACCATATACCTGTAAATACTTGTTTATACTTCAATATACTCTGCCGAGTGCTCCCATATTGCTCCCAATGTTCCCCTATAAACAGGACACTAAGCTGCAATTTTATGGTTGGCGGAGATTTACCTTAAAAAAGCCGAATCAAATACCTGACTCAGGATACACGCATTCCTATAGTGCCACTTCGAACTACTATGTTATGTGTGAACGTCGCTGCGGTTCCGATGTCCCGAAGATGACTCGTAAGCAGATTTTGGCTGAGTCAATCATTACAAGCCCATCAGCCATACCCTGGGTAGCAATGGCAATGGCGGTACAAGATCCCACAGTGCCGGGCACAAATGATAGCAACGTAGTAACCATTAGTCATCTCCCTTATACTTTACAGGGGCTAAAGCATCGCTCAGGCACGCCCTGACACATCGAGGCTCCTCCTCACAATGGTTACAGCTTATAACATCGACGCCAGGCCTGTTGAATAAGACTGCTATTCGTGACTTTTTGGGGTTAACCGTATTTTTACTATACTGCAACGAACAGATCGTCTCGCAGAGGTAGCATTCACAGCATTTGTCACGGTCTATCTTTATTCCCGCCACTATCCGCTTCCTTCTCTGGCCAACCCCAGTTCGGCTAGCTTCTCTGGAGTAGGGATACCGTTTTTATCCCAGCCCCTGACCCTGTAGTATTCAGGCAGCATTTCGCCAAGCCTGACTACCTGTCCTTTGCTGGGCCCTTCCGGCATGGGTTTTTCAAGTATCCGCTTGGGAAGGGTATCATTCTTTGCTGTTATCCCTGCCTTGAGATTAAATAGCCGTTCCAGGTTCCAAATTCGCTCGCCAGCAAGTAGCGTACTTTCTTGGGTATAACCAACGCCAGTGACTGCCTCGAGTAATTCTGCTACTTTGTTCCGCCACGCCGGGAAATCACGTACATATATTGCATGGCATAATCCAGCCGAATCCATCGCCGCAATGTAATCTTGGTCTGTTTTCGCCAGAGCTGGCTGATTTGCCGTCTGGAACCGACTATCACCGTAATAGGCAATGTTCTTAAGATGGCAGGCTCCCCTATTGCTGGTGGCATAGCCCAGGGCGAGGATTTGAAACCCTTGAGGGTGAAAACCGGGGAACCCCTGCTTCTTCACCCCCATGAAAAGCTCAGGATGCCCATACTTTTCCGCCAAACGGTAGCCCCCTTCAGCCAATATGTCTCCAAAACCCTGCCGCCGACCCATCTTTTCCACAAGCGCAACCATGGCTTTGTCGTTACCGAAATTGAGCTGATAGCCTGTATCCTCCGCTGACAAGAATCCCCTCTCATACAGTTCCATGGCACAGGCAATGGTGCCCCCTGCAGATATGGTATCTATCCCGAGTTCGTTGCAGAGATGAGCAGCCTTATTTATCGCATCGAAGTTGATAATACCACAGTCAGGGCCGAGAAGTCCGAAGCTCTCCCACTCCAATCCGCCACCTTCACTCTGGAATTCGGGGTCCGTTACCCGGGTCGTCTTCATTTCTTGGAAGGGGCAACTATGGCAGGTGTGTGACCTTACATAGTATTTATCACGCAAGACCTTCTCGGCATTATCTACCCCTTCAATAACACCGGTCTGAAAATTCTTAGTCCCCAACACACCAAACTTATACGCTCTTGTTATCCCAGTCCATGTGCCGTAAAGAGGCCTTCGCTCTAAGGTTGGTGATTTCCTGACACTTTCGTAAAGGATATCCATAAGCTTTAGATAACCTTCCCTATCGGCTATGGTAACCCCCTTCGTACCCCTAACGGCTACTGACTTGAGATTTTTCGACCCCATGACCGCTCCTATGCCACCGCGACCGGCGGCATGATGACCACCATGTATAATATTCGCTATCCGCACCCTATTCTCACCGGCAGGGCCTATACTACATATTTGGAACTCTTTAGCCTTGCGCGCATCGCCTATCTCTACCCTGACCGCCTCCTCAGTTTCACTGGTAGTTTTCCCCCACAGGTGTTGTGCTGGCTTAATCTCCACCTTATCATCCTCAATCAACACATAGACCGGTTTCTTGGCTCTTCCTTCAAAGATAATCATGTCATAGCCAGCAAATTTTAATTCCGGACCAAAATAGCCTCCAATATTGGCACAGCCTACCCCTTCCGTGAGTGGTGATTTGGTAACCACCATAAACCGACCACTGCCGATAGCCCCGCTCCCGGTCAAGGGACCGGTGGCAAAGAGCAATTTATTATCAGGATTAAACGGGTCAATCGTGGGGTCAATCTCGTCAAAGAGAAACTTTGAGGCTAGACCACGACCGCCAATAAAGTCTTTAGCCACATCTGGATCTAAATCCTCAACGAAGTGGCTACCTCGAGCTAAATCGACCCTTAAAATCCTACCTGTCCAACCATCCATTGGAATCTGTCCTCCCTACCCTTCTTGATTCTGGTCGAATTCGAACTAAGAGGTGCGGCCGGTCAACAGCCAATAGGCGACGATGATTTGCTTTGTACTCCCTTATCATCCTCTCACATTGTCAGCCTCAAGGCTTAAGCTCAGCCACAATTGGCTTAAGTATATCCATTATTTTGTCAATGTCATCCTCGGTGGCTATGAGTGGGGGGGCTACTTGTATCGCCGTCCCGGCGACACGGACGATTAAACCTTGATCTTTGGCAGCAGCCACCAGCTTCTTTGCCATGCTGCTATCGGGAGCCCGGGTCTTCTTGTCCTCCACTATCTCAAAAGCGGCGAACAGGCCTAATCCACGCACCTCGCCAACGTGGGGATACTCCCCCAGTTCCTTAAGACGCTCAAGCATGTACTCGCCAACCGTGGCTGAGTTTTCCACCAGCTTCTTTCTGAGCAAAATCTCTAGGCTCTTCATGGCTACAGCGCAGCACACCGGGTGACCACCGCAGGTGTACAGGTGGTAAAAGGCGTTTGGGCCGCTCATCCCTTGAAATACCTTCTCAGTTATGGCTACTGCTGAGAGCGGCAAGGCAGCGTTTATTATCCCTTTTGACATCAGCATCATATCAGGGATAAAGTTCCAATGCTCACAGGCGAAGTTCTTACCGGTTCGACCAAAGCCGGTCATAACCTCGTCAAGAATTAAAAGGACGTTGCGCTCTTTGCATATCTGCGTTACCCGTGGCCAATACTCTGGCGGCGGGATAATGGTACCAGAAGTCCCGTGGATTGGCTCAGCAACAAAGGCGGCGATGGTGTCCTCACCCTCCCGGTCAATCGCTTCCGCCAGCGCCTCAGCACACTCTAGCTTGCAGTCGGGATACTCCTTGTCAAAGGGGCAGCGATAGCAATAAGCGGTAGGTATTCGAATAAACCCAGGAATGAGGGGCCCAAATCTTTCGTGGAATCTTTCCATGCCGGTCGCTGACATGGAAGCAAGGTTCAGTCCATGGTAGGAGTGCTGCCGGCTTATTATCTTGGTCTTGTGCTCTTTACCCTGATTCATCCAATAGTAGCGGGCAATCTTATAAGCACTCTCATTGGCCTCAGAACCACTATTAGCGAAGAAAAAGCGATCCAGCCCATCGGGGGTGAATTCAGCCAGCTTGCCAGCATATTCGATGGCTGCGGTATTGGCAAAATTTGACCAATTCATGAGGTAACTCAACTGAGCCATTTGAGCCATGGCTACCTCAGGTAGCTCCTCGCATCCGTAGCCGAGATTAACGCAAATTGCTCCCGACAGGGCATCAATATATTCCTTGCCATGAACATCCCTGAGAATGAGGCCATGCGCTTCGCTTATGATCATGGTACTGCCCTTCTCGGCAAAGGCATCCAAGGGCACCCCGCCATGGAGCTGGTGTTTTCTGTCCTCCTCCGTCCACTCTGGTTTACGTGATTTCTTTTCCATCTATCTACCTCCTACAATAAGTGTTTACCGTAGTTGATGTTGCCCTAAAACATTCTACCCGGAAGCCATAGAACTAGCTGGGGAAGTAACATAGTGAGAACCAAGACCAGCAATTGTATAGTTACGAATGGGGGGACCGAGCGCCAGATGTCCGCTGTAGTTATCTCCGGTGGGGCGACCCCCTTCATTAAAATTAAAGCCCAACCAAAGGGGGGTGTCAAGTAAGCCACCTGCATATTGAGAATAAAGACTATGGCGAACCATATAGGGTCGAAGCCCAAGGAAATAGCTATAGGCGCGAAAATAGGGGCGCAAATAATTATGATAGCATAATCATCCATGAACATGCCAAAAACAAGTAGGATAATTTGCATCGCTATAAGAATGATCCAACGATTGACAGGCAGTCCTGTTACTATCCCCATCACGAGTGACTGAGCGCCAGCACTGGTATAAAAAACTCCAAAAAGGGTGGCGGCAACTAAAATCCATAAAGCCATGCTGCTAATTTTCAAGGTTTCCCGGCATGAAGTTACCATTATCTTCCAACTGAACCGGCGATAGATTAAACAGCACAGGAAAGCACCAAAGGCTCCTACCCCGGCGGCCTCTGTAGGAGTAGCAATACCGAGAAAGATCGATCCCAACACCATGAGGACTAACAAGGTAGGAATAATTACTTCCTTCAGTGATACCCACCTCATCTTCCAGCTGACGTCCTCGGCTGCTTTTGGTGCTAATTGCGGGCGGAAGTAACACCTTATCACTATGTAGAGCACATACAAACTGGCACAGATAAGCCCGGGGATAACACCCCCGAAAAAAAGCCTACCTATTGAAAAACGGGTAATATAGGCAAAAACTATCATGATGATGCTGGGGGGAATAATATCTCCTAGGACTCCCCCAGCCATCACGCTGCCCAAGGCCAGGGATTTATCATAGGAACGCTTGAGCATAGCCGGTACTGCTATCAGCCCCAGGGTGAGGATGCCGGGACCAAATCCACTACACATGGCGAGGGCAACACATACTCCAATTGACACTATTGCCAGACCCCCCCTTAACCCCGATAGCCAATAACTGAGCGCCTGAAATAGGCGGTCAGATATGCCTGAATGAAGTAAAAAGTTCCCCATCAGCAAGAAGAGGGGAATTGTTATCAAAACAGGGTCTGTTATTTCACTAATGGTGGTGGTGGCAACGGTATATAAGCCAGGAGAGCCCCATAACAAAAAGGTAAATACCACGCTGATGCCACCAATGGCAAAGGCGACAGGAACCCCTAAGGCTAGGAGCAGAATGAGGCCGCCGAAGAGCAAAATTGTGACCAGCTCAACGCTCATTGATTATTGACTACCTGCGTTTTTCTTCCGGAAGAAGTCAGCTATCCCTTCAAGCAAGAATAGAAAGGCAGCTATTGGTATAAGTATTTTAAAGGGATAAAGAGGAATGTGAAAAGTTCCACTGGCACGCTCCCCACACATTAAAGAGATTTCAGCCATCAAAGCTCCCTGCCACACCAGCACGCCGATGAAGACGAGGAAACATGCCAATGCAATCAACCTGGCAATCGACTTCATCCTGGGGGAGAAGCGGTTATAGAACACTTCAACCCTGATATGCCCACCATAGAGCAGGGTGTATACTCCACCAAAGAGTATAAATACGCCAAAAAGCTGCCTATTTATTGGCCAGGCCCAGATGGTAGGACTGTTGAAGACATACCTTGCTACCACCTCGGTGGTGGTTATTACCATCATAAAGACAATGAGCAAGCTCATAGCCTTCCCGCTCTTTTCACTAACAGCATCGACTAAACTGAGGAAACGCCTTAATTTCTCACCCATCTGTAGAGCCCTCTCTCAACGTTACCTATGGCTAATCTCACTTTCTACAATCCTATCATCCCAGATGCCAATAAATCCCATCAAGTTCTGACTGATAGGTATGATTTACACCTATCAGTCAGAACTTGGATAGGCTGTTACCCGTAACCCGGCCTTCTTAATACTTATATTGTAAGTTATAAGTCGCTGGTTTCTATCTCTACTCCATCCCCCTCCACTCTTTGATTAATTCAATCACTTGTGCGGATACCGGGTCTTTTGCCGCCAACTCGTCCCACAGTCCATAAGCTACTTTGTGCCACGTAGCTACCGTATCCTCGGTCATCCTACATACCTCAACGCCCGGGGTCTCGTAAGCCTTTTTAACCTCCTGGGCATAAGTCTCGACGGTCATATCCCAGTAGTCTTCGGCAGCGCCGGCAAGAGCCTTTTTGAGGTTATTAGGCAGGGCATTCCACGAATCCAGGTTTATCAGGATATGTCCTATGATATGGTCATTTTGGTGAGGGTGGAGCCAGTAGGGGGCTACCTCGTGCCACCCAAAGCCGGTTATTCCACTGACATCCCACTGACTAATATCGAGAGTACCTAGCTTCAACGCCATATATACCTCTGGCGGGGGTACAGTAGTCGTCCCACGAGCTCCCAGCCTATCGTGGAAGACAGTCCACAGCCCTTCGTCTCTTATCTTCAATCCCTTAAGGTCATCCATAGTACGCACCGGGACAGTGGAATGAAGAGTAACTGGACCATAGGTGTGCATATCAAGCCAGTAGAGTCCCTGTTTACCGTATTCCTCACGGAGTATGTCCACCAAGCCGCTTTCAAAAAAGAATCTACGTATCTCCGCTGCCTTCCCCTCAAAGGTCTCCTCTTCTGGAATATTATAGACAAAGGGGATACCAAATTCTATCTCGCCGACTGGGACTATTCCTCCCCAGAATGTGCCGCCTGCCTGGAGCATATCCAAAGTCCCTACCTTGGTCGCCTCAAATAGCTGTTCCAGGGGCACTATCTCTGGGTCAGCGAACACTGAGATCTTTAGTTGACCATTGCTCCTCTTCTCTGCAGCGGCAGCAAAGTCGTTCAGCAGTTCCATAGACACATCTCCACGCGGGTAACCGGACTGTATTCTCCATTCATACACATCTGGTTCCGCTGGCTTGCAACCGGGGAACATTACCAAACTGACTAGCAATACCGCCGTTACAATTGAAACTAAGAGACCAAGCTTTTTGCCTTTCATTTTTTTCCCCTCCTTCTTTAAAATTTAGGCCTTACCTGTAAGCTATCTTGTCTTATCCCACCCCCTTATGTCAAATTAAAGGAGCCCAAAGGTAGGTGCTCCTCTCTCCTTAGCCTTCTCATATACCAGTTTAGCACAGATTACGTCCTGAATAGCTAACCCGGTGGAATCGAAAATGGTTATCTCATCGTCGTTTTCCCGCCCTTTCTTTATGTTTGCCACCACCTCCCCCAGAGTGCCATATATATTCTCAATTTCGATTACTCCCTCTGATAACGGCACATTAATCTCACCGGAATGAGAAGCTTGCTCAATGTCATCAACTATGATCTTTGCCCCCCTTAACAGATCTGCCTCTAGCTCCTGCTTCCCCTTGGCGTCGGCGCCAATGGCATTTATGTGAGTCCCCGGGCGAATATGCTGCTTTTTGGCAAGTGGTGTTCTTGACGGAGTAGTGGTAACTACAATATCGGCTTCCGTTGCCCCTTCGATAATTTCTACCGGATCGATGTTTAAGCTTAGTCTTGCCCCCATCTCTTCTGCGTATTTGAGGCTAGTATCCCGGTTCAGATCAAATACCTTTACCTCTTTAATCTGAGGCAAGACTTCGCTTATGGCCAGTAACTGCGTCTTAGACTGCATACCAGCACCTATGAACCCGATTACTGACACATCTTTCCTAGCCAGGTATTTGACGGCTACACCCCCTGCAGCTCCTGTTCGCAGACTGGTAATATATGTGCCGTCCATGATGGCAAGGGGGTAGCCAGTATTGGGGTCACATAAGATGATGGTAGCCACTACGCTTGGTAATTTCCGCCTCCAGTTATCGGGATAAACGCTTACCCATTTCATCCCAGCCATTCCATCGATGTAGACTGGCATAGCCCTAAAATCCCCTCGGTATTGGGGAAGGTTCAAATACAACTTCGGGGGCATAATAGTCTTACCTTCAGCTTCGAGCTTAAAGGAATACTCGACTGCCTTTAGTGCCTCACCCATGCTAAGAAGTTCTTCAATTTCTCTTCTATTTAACAATAGCACTTCAGGTGCGGTAAAGTCTTCATGCATCTCGCCCACCAAACGCACATCATGTCTCATTGCAGTATACTCCGTAAGCCTTCATTCGATTGTTCTTCTAACGAACATCCTCAATTGTGGCAACCCCATAGCCTGAGCCTAGAGTGGTACCACGAGAAAAGAATTATTTTTTCATAATTAACACGATATTCGTATAACGTCAATCTATAATACCTATATTATTATACGATATTCGTATCATTTTCTGAAATATTGTCAGCAGAACCTTGAACTTACCGTCATTTATTTCTTAAAACCGTTCCCAAAAAAGCGAGAATGTGCTCAATCTATTATTAATGAAACTTTTTTAGAGGTGGAGATGATTGATGCGCTTGATCGAAAACTGATACAGGAGCTGTAAAAGAGTGGCAGGCGGGGATAGGTAGAACTTGACAAAAAGTTGGGGGTAGTTGAGGGCACGGTATTGCAGGCCAAGTTGGTGGAATGAAAAAGGTGGATGATGAACCAGCTCAGAGGCCAAATGTATGTTCCTTAGCCTTTGTCACTGGTAGATATGACCTTATGGCCATAATCATGATCCAGTCCCCAGAATTTGATATATATCGGGATAGGTGTTTTGACCCAGGGGGACGGTTACTGCAGTGTTGAGAATAACCAGACTGGACTTTGATAAATAGGGCCCCTCCTCATTATACAAAATCTTCAGTGGTAGAAGAGTTCAATAAGCAAGTCGGCGATATGCTCGATATCATCTTTACCTGAGGGTTTGTTTAATTTCCTACTCGCTGGAGAAGGTACAACCACAGGACGAGTCTGAATAAGGAAGATGTTTTCGGGGAAGGGTAGCTCACCATCAATTGCCCATTCAATATCTTGAGGTATACCTCCGTAGAGCAGTTCTACCTGCTTAGCCAGTTTGACCAGGTGGGTTAGCTCCTCATCACTGAGGCAGGGAATAGCCTGCTTTTCTTTAGGCACTGTCTCAACCTTGGTTCGCTGCTCAATAGCTACCATCTGGCAGGTTTTTTGGCCGATCTGCTTTTCCTTGATGTTCAGCGTCTCTTTACTCACGACGAATTTATCAGGGTTCACCTTCGCCTGAGCTATGCCCTCACCTAGTCCCCAGCTGGCCTCAATGACGACCAGCGAGGGATCATTGCTGACGGGGTCAGTAGTAAACAGAACCCCAGCAGAACGAGCGTGTATCATTTTTTGAATACCAACAGCTATAGGTTCAATGTGAGCCACTAAACCTTTTTGAGTCAGAGTAGCTATAGCTCTGGGACTGAACACGCTGGCCCAGCAATATTTTATGTGGTGTAGTAAAGCCCGGCTTCCTTTAATATTAAGATAGGTATCAAAGAGACCAGGGTGGCTTTTTCGCCCACTTGACCTTATTGAGACCGATGCCTCATCGGTCCCGAGTTGCTGCGATAGCTCCTGGTAGCTAGCCTCTACTTGGTGTTGAATTCCCTTTGGGATTTTCCTTTTCTTGATGGCATCGAAGATGTGCCTGCTGGCTACCTCCGCCAGCTGAAGGTCGCACGGTGTTTCTCCCAATTTGGATAGGTGGCCTGATATTTCCTCCCTGATGCCGGTCGTCTCCATGAAGCTATCAAAGGCTGACTGAGAAAGAACAAAGCCTGGAGGAACCGGCAGTCCTATTTTCATCATCTCGGCAAGAAAAGCACACTTTTGACCGACCATAAGGACGTCTTCCCTGCCAAGTTCTTGGAGCCAGAATATTACCCTGCTATCCATAGAACTCCGCCTTAACCGTTTGGTAAAATCCAGACTGCTCCCTTTGCGCCGTCTATCTTTATTCTTTGCCCGTTCTCCAACTTGCCGGTTGCTTCGCCTGTCTGCACCACCACGGGTATGTTGTATTCGCGACCCGCAATGGCGGCATGAGACAGGCTGGCACCTCTATCTAAAATAATTCCTTTAAGCAGGGGGAAAACAGGTGTCCAACTAGGATAGGTTGTTACTGCTACCAGAACCTCACCAGGCTTAATCTTAACAATATCTGTCTCAGATAGTATGAGTCTTGCTGGCCCTGTAGCTACCCCAGGAGATGCCGGATTGCCATAAAGGTCAGCCTTTAGCTCTCGTCTGTCCTCGACGGCACCGCCTACAGTTATTTTCGCCATCACCTTATCTCCTGAGCCTATCATATGTCTCATGGCAGCCTCTGGGTCATTGGCCAGCTTACCAATCAGGGCTGGCCGTGGTAACCTTTGGCAGTACTGATGATAATATCTCTTTCGCTCAGCTACCAGCCCTCGATAATCTAAACGAAGGGGAATAAGGTTCCTTTTTATCTCGTCTGGCAGTAAGTAGACAAAGTCTTCGGGGTCTTCTATCAAACTCTTGTCAACCATCCGCTTACCACAAGCAAGGGCTGCTCGGCGCATAAGCGAGTGAGAGGTCTGCTCAAAGTAGAAGGTATGTTCTTCGCTAAATGAACCAGCCCTTTGCGCTGCTTTCATCAGTGTGGTAACCCATCCCTGTTCAGATGGGGGAAATCTGGAGAGAACCTCCTGTTCTGCCTCCTCACGCTCTTTAATAAGCTGTTTCCTTCCGGCGTCCAGCTCAAAGTTTCCGCCTTTAGCCAGGTATTGCCTAATGAAAGATATCGCTGGAGTGGGGTCTTCGACCCAGGCTCTGCAATTAAATTCCACCATTCGGGGCATTCTCCAGCCATGCTCCTGAAGAAACTCTCGGAAACCCTGCGGTTCGTCATGCCATTTCCTTCCCGCTTCTGTCTCTTCCAGAGCTGGTAGCACCTGTTCATCTGGATTATTATTGAAAATGGAATCAAGGCCTAGTTCCACAGCTTGCTGATAAAGCCGCCACAGCCAGCGGTCAGCCTCAAATATCTTGTTGTCAAAACCTCGCATCAATCGGTGCCATAGCGGGCTGGTGTCGTCAATGCCTAGCTGCTCTCGGCAAAGCTCCTCAAAAAAGGCGTACAGTTCATACACCGAATACATCATCCAAGAATGCAATGCCCAAACCCTGAGGTTAAAGTTGAAGACCTGTTCCAGGTGGTCATATAGTTTATGTGTGGGTGAGCGGTCGACATCAAAGGCTTTAAACTCACTATAATGAGCGGTGAGTTCTTCGATGACGTCTTGCCATATGCGATCATAATTCTTCATGAAAAGCTTGAGATGCTCTTTAAACCTCGCTTCCCGTTGTCCCGCCTCCTGTTCATCCGTTACCAGGACTGGGCTCATGTAGGCGCAGCCATCTATTTCCCTCCAGTCCGTCCCATGGCATCGGGGTAACCCGATTGCTTCAGCCGCCCACAGGTCACCATAGCGATTCCCCTGAACCCAGCTCCAGGCAAATAATGGTGTCCAGGGGGGAATGGAGTGAGCCTCGTCCAGATACCAGCAGGCATACGCTTCAAGGTCCTGCTCACTCATCACCAGTGCGTGATTCACCTGCTGTGGTTTCCACTCTTTCAGCCACTTCATTGCTGTTTAGTTCCCCACCGCCTGCAGTCTTTTAGTCCAGTCGAAAGACCAGCCCCTCATCTGCATTTACCCTGATGTGGTCACCGTCCTTAAGAAGTTGGGTGGCTTCTCCGGTATTGGTTATCACGGGGATATCATACTCTCGACCCATAATGCAAGTATGGTGGACGATTCCGGCGCCGTCGGCCACTATTCCTTTAAGTAAAGGGAAAATAGTGCTCCAGCTAGCATAGGTGGCGGGGCAAATCAGGATATCGCCTGGTTCTACTTTCTTGACGTCTGCCTCACTCACCAGTACTCGAGCAGTTCCTTCCGCTTCGCCGGTATTGCCGCAATTACCAAAGAGAATCGCCCCGGTTTCCGGGCGAGGCTTTACCAACGTCCCTATACTAACCAAAGCAACCACCGGGTCTTTGGCCTCTATGACATATTTGCCTGTCTCCTCGGGCTCCATTGGTTCTCGAGAGATGAAACTGGGCCGGCTGAGATTTTCCTTTTGCGCTTGCCATGTTTGTCTTCTTTCAGCAGCGATCTCACCCGCCGCGTAATTTTCTGGTAGAGCGATAAATGACTCCAGTTCCTCAGGAATGAAGAAAAAGACGTCATCCGGTTGGGATATAGTCCCGTGTTTCAGCAATCTTTCTCCAATTTTTAGCATGCAGTAACGGAAGGAGGGAAAGCACTGACACTCACAAATCCAGTCGTGGCTCTCGCTGAAGAAACTGGCCGTCTGAGCAAGCTTCATGACAGCTAAAAACCAGTCCATATCGGGACAGCCAGCGGCCTTGACTCTTTTCAAGACCTCCTTTTCAGCCTCCTTCCTCTCCTGCTCTAAGCGAGGTCTTATGGTCTCCAGCGGAAAGACAGCTTCAGCACCGCCTGACAGCATAAGATATTTCTGGACGAATATGATGACCGGCGTAGGGTCCTCCCACCAGGCTGGATTGATGAACTCCATCATTCGTGGCTGCCGCCAGCCATACCCTTTCACCAACAAGAAATTATTGAGGTCTTTTTCCACCCATTCCTTGCCGGCAGCGGTTTTCTCCAAGGCAGGTATGACCTCAGCGGCAGAATTGTTGCGGAAGACACCATCTATTCCGAGGGCCAGCACTCGATTACGCAAGTCCCAGATTGCACGGTCCATCATGAATAAGTCATTATCGTACCCTCTGACCAGCTTGTGCAACAGGGGGTCGTTATCACCAAACCCGGCATACTTCTTGAGAAGGTCATTGAATTCCCAGTAGGCTCCGAATACGCCATACATCAGGTAAAAGTGAACTTCCCACATCCTCTCGATCACACCCATGGCATACTTGAACCGTTTATATAGTTCCCAGATGGTAGCCTTTTCGTAATCAAAATCCCTTAATTTCTGGTAATAGCCCTCCAGCTCCTCTGTGGTATTTGCCCAGATTTGGTCCCATTTGGGAGCGAACTCATGCTGGATAATTTCTCGGAAGCGTTTCTCCCGCTCCTTGATCTCCTTTTCATCCTCAATTCTAATCCCACCTTCCAGGCTACAGCCATCAATATCGGCCATCATGTGTCCTCGAGTGGCAGGAATACTGGTCTCATTGACACCGTACCAAACCCCCCGTGTCTCGCTAAAACACCAAGTCCACATGAATAGCGGCGTGAAGGCAGGAACGGTGTGAGACCTGTTCAAGAACCAGACTGGGTATTTCTTAAGATCCCTCGTTGGCCAGAATTCTCTGGTGTGGAGTCTCCAATGCCACGGCATGTTTTTACCTCCTCATTGTTGTGATTACGTTATTTAACAAGCTAGCGTGTTCCGCAGTCTTTTGCATATGAATATGTCCTTACGAATCGGATGGGCGGGTTGCGATTTGCCGGATTTCAGTCAGGGCTCCCCTAGCCGGAGGGGGCGGAAGCAAATTAAGCTACCAGGCGGAAAAGAGGCTAAAAGCACCTGCGGGGCACCCTGATTATCCCTGCCAGAGTCCACCCAACCAGAGTACAAGGGAAATATCTGCATATTCCTATATTCCTTCACCGGGATCGTTGTCCATGTTTTTGGGCATATAATAATACTTTTTCTATGGTTGCTATCATAAACAAGGTGTTTGTCAATCACCAATATTTCTCAGGATGTATGATTGCGCCTCCCTCAGGAATAGTATCTCTCGTTGATAAGCTCGGCACGAGAACCTATGGTGAAATTCACGATCTTGCCTGAAGTCGGGTCGAGCCCGAATATTTTCCCGTTCGATCTCATCTCTTTGAGATTAATTAAAACTATACCGACGGTTGGGATTATCTTTTCCCGCCAGGTGAACAGATAAACATCTGGGGCAATTTTGAAATAGTCGCACATGTCGGTATCGGCTAACCCTTTCTCCGGACCCTTTAGGCAATGCCATGTATAGAGTCGGTCATTGAGATAGATGTGCTCATACACATGCTTGCTGCTATAGGTGTACTTGTTCCTCTTTCCAATTAGGTCGGTCGTTCTCTCATGAGGTACAATCGGTTCATCGGACGAAGGGGGGTTGACATTTGCGTGCAGAATTTCGACCTTCATTGTACTCAAGTCTAAGCCCTTCCCCAGCCTATCCACGAAACTTTGGCCCGCTGATCTCCTGTCAGGCGTAGTAGCTATAATAACTGTTGCCTTTCCGGTGTTTAAGTCAAGAGCCATTGAGACAGAAACATTAGGTGGATTTTTCTTTACAAAATCAATGAAGAAGATGTTAGGGGCTGCGCGAATAGCCTCGTACGTCTCGGTCCAAGACTCTCCCTTGTTAGGACCATAAAGAACTTCCCAAGTTAGAGAGCTCACATCATGAAAAACATAATTAATGACCTGGTTATCGGCATTAAAGTACAATTTAATTTCTTTTCCTATAAGCTCGTCAGTCGCTGGCAGCTTGAATTCATTCATTCCCTCCTCTAAATCGCTAACATTTATCCAGCACGTTGCCCCCCTGTGGCTCATATTACTACCCCCCTAGGTAAGCCTTTTTTACATGTTTACTTCGTAGTAGTTGCTTTGCGCTTCCATGTAATACGATGGTACCTGTCTCTAATACGTAGCCTCTGTGTGCAAGTCTAAGAGCTAATCGAGCATTCTGCTCTACTAAAAGAATACTTGTCCCTCGTTGGTTAATGGTAGAGACGACTTCTCCTATTTCTTTAACCATGATTGGGGCAAGCCCGGAAGAGGGTTCGTCCAGAAGAAGCAATCGTGGGTTTGCCATTAAGGCGCAGGCGATAGCCAGCATTTGCTGCTCCCCGCCACTTAATGTTCCCGCCTGTTGCCGGCTCCTTTCTTTCAGCTTCGGAAAGTGTTCTAGCAGGTTTGTCAGGTCATTATTGATTCTATTGCTATCCTTCCTTAAAAATGCTCCCAGCCTCAGGTTTTCCGATACCGACATGTAGGGGAAGAGCTCTCTCCCTTGTGGGACGTGATTTATGCCTATCCTAACTACATTTTGAGGTAACATTGTGTCGATTCTTTTACCTTCAAACCATATTTCCCCAGAGGTAGGACTTTTTAACCCGGATATGGTTCTTAAGGTTGTTGTCTTGCCTGCCCCGTTACTGCCGATAAGGGTCACTATCTCACCATCTTCCAGCTCCAGAGTAATACCCTTCAGTACCTCTGCGCCTCCATAGTTAACCCTTAAGTCCTTAATCTCAAACAGCATTCTCTTCCACCCCGAGGTAGGCCTCGATAACGGTTGGATCTTCAACTACCTTCTTGGGTAGGCCTTCGGCAATCTTTTTTCCATAATCAAGTACAACTGCCCTATCACAAAGCCCAATCACTGCCCTCATGTTGTGCTCTACTACAACGCAAGTGATTCCCCTTTCATCTCGCAATGTCCTTATCATACTCATCATGGCTTCAGTCTCCTCGCCGTCCATGCCAGTAAGTGGCTCGTCCAAGAGGAAGAGTTGCGCTTGAGTAGCCAAGGCTATAGCTAAGCATAAGGCACGTTGGTTTCCATGAGGCAGATTTATCGCCATCTCATCCGCTTGCCGGTCCAGTCTGATAAACTGCAATATTTCCATAGCCTCTTTTTGCAGAACCCTTTGTTGGCTACGAGTGGAAGCCCTCTTAGAAAATATTTCGGCAAGACCCATTCCGGAGCGCAGGTGGAAACCAGCCAGCACATTTTCGAGTACCGTAAGGCTGCGGAAGAGAACATTTCTTTGAAAAACGCGGGCTATTCCTCTTCGGGCTCGGCGGTGAGGCGGAAGTTTCGTTATGTCCTCACCTTGAAAGATTATTTTACCCCTCGTGGGGTAAAGGGTGCCTCCGACCATATTGAGAACAGTGGTCTTGCCGGCACCATTAGGCCCGATGAGTCCAAATATCTCTCCCCGCCTGACATCTAAGTCCAGCACACTGACTGCTGCCAAGCCGCCAAAACGCTTGCTTAGGTTACGAATTTCTAGCAACGGCTTTCTCATATGTCTTTCTGGCATTGGCTATGCTGAACCCCGCACCTTCCTCGTCCCTTTCAATAACTTTCTGTACCAAAGCTTAACCCGGTTGGGCAAACCAATGAGCCCCTCAGTCATAAGAAGCATGGTAAGAATCGCGATGGCCCCAATCAGCATGGGCCGATATTCTTTTAGTTCTCGAGCAAACTCTGAAATTATTGTCAAGACGACTGTGCCGACGATTGGACCGGTGAATTTAGCGTCCCCACCGACTACCATATATACGAGAAGGTAGATGGACATCAGCACCCCGAACCTCGCGCTGAAATCGGGACTTAACGCATGCTGGTAGTGAGCAAACAGCGCACCGGCAATACCAGCGAAGAAACAGGCAATAGCGAAGTTAAGAGCCTTGTACCACATAACATTAATACCAACCGACTGGGCAAGGGCTTCAGTATCCTGTATAGCTCTCCACTTGAAGCCCAAACGGGAACGCTCCAGCCGGTAGAGCACGAAGAGAGATAAAGCCACTATGACCACGGTTAGGTAGTAGTAGCTGTTGACGCTATCAAAGGTTATGGTACCTATCAAAGGCATGGTTATGGGGTTGGGGGAAGGAATTTTTAACAAACCCCAGAACCCACCCGTTAAGCGCGGCCAGTGCCACGTAATCAGCCTGAAGGTCTCAGCGGTCAAAAGGGTCAGGAGGGCGAAGTATGCGCCCTTTACTCTCAGGAAAGGGTAAGCCAAAGCGAGCGCAACGCCAGCGGACATCAACCCGCCAAGAAACAGGGCTATCCAGAATGATAGTCCTAATTTCATTACCAAAAGGGCTGAGCCGTAGGCTCCAATTAATGAGAATCCAACGTGCCCTAAGGAGATATGACCCAACAGTCTAATGGTGCGTAGGCTGCTAACCATGAGGATGTTTATCACCAGTATAATCAGGACAGATGTCCAGTAAACGCTTCTAAGCGCTATGGGTAATGTGATTATTACGGCGGCTAAAACGAAAATTCTGAGGATGTTAATCAGCAGCTTCCTACTCATGTCCAAATAATCCCTGAGGTCTTACCAATAAGATGAGGATCACGATAATCAAGGGTGCCAATGCGGTTATCCCCGGATTAAAGATAATGGGAAAAATGCCATCAATAAGACCAAGAAATATTCCTCCTATAGCGGCACCCAAAAGACTACCCATTCCTCCCAAGACTATGATAACCAGCCCTTTCAGAAGGGGGAGGGTACCCATAGAGGGGGTGATCATTAAAATTGACCCCCCCAATGTGCCACCGGCAGCTGCTAGAGCACAGCCGATTGCCATAGCCATGGCCGACATCAGGTTGGGGTTTATTCCTCGCAAAAGAGCACCTTCCCGGCTCTGGGCACTGGCGACCATCGCCTGCCCATATTTAGATTTTTTGAGGAAAAAGTATAACAACAAAAGCAGAGCTATAGCGAAGCCCACAGCTATAATTCTATCTTTCGGAACGGCACTACCGAGAAAGACAGCGCTTCCTTGTGCTAGTCTGGGGAGGCTCCGCTCGTAAAGGCCGAACGCTACCACGGCAGTACTCATCAGGATGAGTGTTAACCCAAGGCTAATAACGATAGGGGCTAAGATCTGGGCCCGAACGGGGCGGAAAAGGAACCTCTCCATAAGGACACCGAAGACCGCCATTACGGCCATGCTGATGAACATCGCCGCATAAAGGTTGACGCCAAAAGACGCGCAACAATAGTACGTAACATAGGCACCTATCATGTACACCTCGCCGTGAGCAAGCTGCAAGATGCCCATGATACTCAATATGAGGGTCAAGCCCAGGGCTATTAAAACATATAGCCAGCCAAGGGCAAGCCCATTAGCGATGGCCTGCATCCATACCTGGGCTGGTAAGTCCAACATACAGCTCCCTTTCCGCTCCGTTTGGCACGCAAATATCCACCCGGAACGCCACTACTCGGAGGATAGGATACAAATCTCCTGGCCGGCTGATCCCGCCCCCTTCAACTTAGGAGGGGGGGGGTGAACACTTGGTTCACCCCCCCAGCGTGCACACAGGTCACATAGTTATTTTACTTCAATTGGCGTAAATACCGTATCTACTACTTTTCCATCCATGAGATAGCTGACGGGAATAGGTCTTACCAGCACCCGGTTGACCCCGTAGGTCTTGAGCCCTCCCATATGAGCTTTGCCGAAGCCTGTCTCGAGGCTCCCCGGGGCGGTCATGGTGTCAAGTGTAGCTAGAACCTTTTCCGGATCAACGCTTTTGGCTTTCTTCAAGGCTTGGACGAGTATCCAGCCCTCGTCCCAGGCGAACGCTGCGTCAGATATAAATGGCTCAGCACCATACTTTGCTTTCCAGCTGTCCACAACCTCTTTCAATGGGCCGGATGCCGTTGCCGGGTTCCAACCGGCACAGATTACATTAGTGCAAGCCTCAGGACCGGCGACAAAAAGAAAGACATCAGGACCTAACGGCGAGGTAGAAACAAATGGTCCGGTAAAGCCCAGCTGTCGTGCTGCCATCAAATGATAATGAGCCTGCGCACTTGTCAGCGAGCAAATGGCATCAGCCTTATAGGCTAAAAGCTTGGTCATGATGGGGACGAAGTCCGTTGTGCCAAAAGCCCATATCTCCGAACCCACAATCTTAATGCCAAGCTCCGCGGCTATAGACGTAAAGTCTTTATCCAGCGTCCCGACGGCAATGTCAGGAACCAAGAGGGCCATGGTCTTTGTATTCGGGTATTTTTTCAACAAATACTCAAGAACAGGCCTATGCGAATCTTGCGGTGATATCATGGGTCGAACACAAAGCGGTTTTTTTGCACCTATATCCGCTGGATGCCAGGGAACATTAATCCAAGTAATCAGATGCAGTACTTTATTAGGCAAAGTGACGTCGTAAATCGCCTGGGTGTCCTGCTCAAGAATTTCACCAAACACAAATGTCGCTTTATCCTGGAAAACAAGCTTTTTAGCGGCATTGCCTGCTGCTTCCGGGTTTATCTGACTATCCTCAGTGATGACATCAAAAAGATAGGTGGTATCCCCAATCTTCACCCCACCTGCCGCATTGACCTTTTCAAAGTACAACTCAAAGCCTCGTACCCAAGCCATGCCGACAGTGCTGATAGGCCCAGAAATCGGCATAACAACGCCGACCTTCAGATGCTGAGCTGGTGTTGCTTTGGCAAAGCTGCCGGTGAAGACCACGGCAAGCAATGTCAAGAGCACACAACCTAACACCAGCAGGGTACACATTTTCTTTTTATTATTCATTTTTATTTCTCCTTTCGCAAACCGGCTCTTCTGAACGCTTGCCTCTTCTCACTTCATTTATTTTCCCTTTTGCAAACTAGCTCTTCTGTATGCTGACCTCTTCTTACTTCATAAGCAACACCTCCTTTTAGGGGCAACACCTCGCATGGTTCACAATGTTTCATCACCTGACATCATGGAAGATTTTGCCACCAGCGATGGTCATCAAGGTACGTATATCTTTAATTCGGTGAGGGTCAACGGTTAAAATATCTTCATCAAGAACACAAAAATCAGCCAACTTGCCTATCTCAATAGAGCCTTTAATACTATCCATGTGATCTTGCCAAGCGCCTCCCATGGTATAAGTACGGATAGCCTCTTCTCGAGAAATACACTGCTCTGGCCCGCTTACTTTCCCCGTGGCTTTAGATTCCCTTAAAACAGCGGCTTCAACTCCCAGTTTCCAGTTTGGATAGCTTACCGGAGCATCAGAACTTCCAGATAGCTGAACTCCACTGTCAATGAGTGTTCTTAAGGGCCATTGGCGCGCAGACCTTTGTTCACCGACAAGACCATCCATATAATCTGAAATCGTCCACTTTATTCCCGATTGCACACAGGCGCCTATATTATACCGAGCCATGCGTTTGGCGCATTCAGGTGTGGTAAAGTCGCTATGTATTACATAGTGACGAGCATCCCAAGGATATTCCTCCATCGCTTTTATGAAACCGTCCACACACGCATCAATCGCTCTACCACCGGTAGCATGAATGCCTAACTGAAATCCATGTTTATGAGCATAAACAATCATATTAATCAGCTCATTATAGCGCCCCTCATCTGTTTCCCCCGGAAGTACCAGCTTCCCATTGCCACCACCAACATATTCCTCATGCATCCAAGCCGTCTTAGTCGGGGGGATGCCGTCAGCGAACAGTTTCAATCCTGCTATTCTGAGCCATTCACTGCCAAAGCCGGTATGTATTCCTAGATAAGATAGACCTTGCTGTAAGTCCTTAAAAGAAATTGCTCCATACTCTCCAAGAAGCAGCATGATGTTGACCCTTACAGATAGCTTGCCCTCATTGTAAAGGTCATTGTAGACACTGATGCACTCGGAGCCGAGTAGCCCGCCCTGAAAGTCGCCACCACCGGGACCCAGCGCTGCTTCGGTGATGCTGGTTATCCCCAGAGAATTGAGTTCCTTCATGGCGGCAAGAATCGCTTTTCTCTTTTGCTCCCT
>CAYWLI010000003.1:45681-50044 GCA_964459135.1 uncultured Thermodesulfobacteriota bacterium
GTCCTTCAGGCATTCCTGTAAATAACCTTCGTCCCATCCCCACCCCTGAATCCATTCACCGTCTTGAACGATCTTAACCTTCTCGCCCACCATTTTCACGATATCGCTAATCGATTTGACGGTTGGGTACCCTACGTCAAGCGCCAGAGGCGGCCTTGTCCCCCCATATGCCGCGGCGTGAATATGAGCGTCGTTGATTCCCGGAAGTACCGTTTTACCTTCAAGGTCTAAAACTTTTGTCTTCTTACCAACGAGTTCTTTGAGCTCTTCATTTTTCCCAACGGCGATAATCCTGCCATCCTTCACCGCAACCGCCTGCGCAATGGAGAATTCTTTATCAACAGTAACTACTTTACCGTTGATAATGACCAGGTCAGCCGATAGTACGTCTCCTTCGATTCTTTTCACCATTACGTACCTCTCGATAAACCCTGAGCCTCTCGTGATACCAGAGAGAAGAATAATTTGCTCATGCTTAACACGACATTCGTAGAATGTCAATTAAGATATAGGGCAAAATTATACGAAATTCGTATCATTAACTGGGATATTGTCAGCAGAACGTTGAACTTACCGTTATTTGTTTCTTAAAAGCGTTCCCAAGAAAGCGAGCATGTGCTAAACTTATTATTAATTAAACTTTTCTTGAGAGGTTGAGATGATTGATGCACTTGATCGAAAACTGATACAGGAGCTGCAAAAGAGTGGCAGGCGGGGATATGTAGAACTCGCCAAAGAGTTGGGGGTAGTTGAGGGCACGGTGCGAAAGAGGGTTAAAAACCTCTTGAGTAGGAAGGTCATAAAAATACTCGCCGTGCCAAATCCGCGTGCGCTGGGTTACAATTTTTTAAGCATTATGGGGCTACAGGTCAGGATGGCAGACTTGAGAAAGGTAGCGGATGAACTAGCTCAGAAGCCAAATGTATGCTACTTAGCCTTTGTCACTGGTAGATATGACCTTATGGCCATAATCATGACCCAGTCACCAGAAGAGCTTTCTCACTTCATTGAAAAGGAAATCTCCGCCCTCCCTAGTATTATGAGAACTGAGACCTTTGTCAACCTGGACATCATCAAAGGGGGGTGGGCAGGGCCAGATATTACCCAACTCATTACTATCATTGACGTTTCTCCGCCTAAGGGTGACAGGAAAAAAGGTAACTGAGTGCCCATCATTATGCGGCTACATTAACCTGAGACATCTTCAACACAAACCTCGGAAAGGCGGGAGTTGACAGGTCGGTCATTATGAAGCTGACGGGCCACAAGACCATTGTCATGTTCACGCGCTACAATACGGTGGATCGTGACGATGCAAGGCTGGCCATGGAAATGCTGTATAGGTTCCTTGAGGGAGCGGAGTGCTCCTATAATGCTCCTGAGGGAGTTGATACAAAAAACAGGGACATAGAGTCCCCATTTTTATAAGTCTTTGGCTCCCCGGGCAAGACTCCCTTCACTCCGCTCAGGGCAAGCTCACTTCCTTTGTGAGGATGCATTAGTGATCAGCTCAAGCTTCTTTTTTCTGGTCCAACCTTTCAGGATTCTCTCTCGTCTAACTGCATCATCCTTGGAAAAGGGTCCCTCTTGGTACAGAGGAGCCATAGTGCCATGTTGGCGCATGCGGTTCTCTAAGTCGGTCGTTATTCCGACATACAGTTTCCCTCTCTTTTCGATAAGGTAAATCCACCAGTCGGCCATGGGCATCCTCACAAAAAGTTCTCTCTGGGACCGGAAACAGAAATCAAAAAGGGGCCCTATAGGCCCCATTTGATTTCTGGCTCCCCGGGCAAGACTCGAACTTGCAACCTAGTGGTTAACAGCCACCCGCTCTGCCGATTGAGCTACCGGGGATTAATCTAAAATAGAAATGTCATTGTATCAAAACCTGGGGATGATGTGCAAGGGGATTTTAGCCGAGCTGAGCGGGATTCGCGCCACAGGCGCGGCTAGTCGTCTGAGTGGTAGCTCAGCTCGGCCATTCGCGCCGTCGTCGTTCTTTAATAATCTCGGCATTCCTTTACGACTACGTACTGTGTCCGCGTCTGGTTGTTATAATTAGGCGGTGCGAACAATTCCTGATTCTTTGTGAAAGCTCCCTTACCCCTTAACGGCTCTTGTACACGATCCGGTCTTCTCCTCCGTTACTATGAGGCCCTGGATTCCCTGAATTTTTCCAGGACCGTGCAGAACTGGCATGTCTCTCTGGTGGTGAGGGATCCACAGACAGAACATTCCTGCAACCCCTGG
Source organism: uncultured Thermodesulfobacteriota bacterium (assembly GCA_964459135.1). GTDB lineage: Bacteria > Desulfobacterota > B13-G15 > B13-G15 > RBG-16-54-18 > CAYWLI01. The sequence goes on from CAYWLI010000003.1 coordinate 47,932, forward strand.
GACTTAATGGCGGGGAAAATCTTTTGATTCTTGAGAAACTCCTGGTAAAAACGGATCTTGCTTCCCGGGGAATAGTATTCCAGGAGATTGAGGACCTCTTTGTGTTTGCGGGAGGTAGCGCCCGTCGCATGAGGGCATTGTTCCTCGTGAAATTCGATCCCCCTGAGGAGACAGTAGGCGAGGACTTCCCGCTCAGCCACGAGGGCCAGGGGTTTGGCCTTCTTCACGAGGTGCGGAGGGGTTGAGGGCAGCAGGGGTGACTGCCTGGCCAAATAGCCAATCTGCCAACTCGTCACGTTCCCCAGCAGGGTGGCCCCTTCATCATCCAGGTTGTGGCCGGTGGCGAGGGCCGTAAAGCCTTTCTCCCGGGCAAACCTGTTCATGGTATATCTCCTCATCATCCCGCACAGCGAGCACGGAGGTCTTCGCAACTGGGAGGCGATCTCGGGCACACCCGCACCCATTTCCTCCCGAAGGGGGTGAAGGTGCAACGGTGCCTCTCGTTTGGCAACAAAGGCCTCTGCGGCCTCATGCCCCCGTTGGGAAAAGCCGTCGATCCCCATGTCTATATACAATCCCTCCACAGCATAGCCAAGCCGCTGGAGGATATCAAAGAGGGCGAGGCTGTCCTTGCCACCGGAGACGGCCACCAGGACCTTTTCCCGCGGGGCAAAGAGCTTATACCGATCGATGGTCTGCTGCACCCGGTTGAGGACGAAAGCGAGGAAATCCTCCCTGCACAGGGCCATATGATGGGCCCTCATCCTGATGATAGCATTCTTCCCGCACTTTTTACACTTCATCGTTCGCCAATAGTCCTGCGGATGACGCAGGTATCTCCTTCTACAAGATCCTCATCCTCGGGGATGAGTTCTCCACCACGCAGGACCAAGGCGGTCTCTGGGTTGATGTGAAACCTTTTTAAGAGGATCTCTACTCTGATCCGCTTCATATCCAGGTCGTGTTCCTCCCCATCGATAATAACCCGAATCATAAGGCTCATCATGACATGGAGCGTGCACACTGTCAACGCGCCCCCGGCGTCACACAGGAGATTGCCTCAAGGCAGATCTTGTGTTAGATTGACGATCTATACGGATTCAAGCAATCAATCGTTGTCGTAGAAACAAGGGAAGAGAAACAGGGTAGAGCGGAGAGAAAGATGACTGAAACAAGGCGCAAGAAGATAGCACTGATTGGAGCCGGACAGATCGGTGGGATGCTGGCTGTTTTTGCCGGGATGAGAAATCTGGGAGATGTTGTGCTCTACGATATTGTCGAAGATATGCCGCAAGGAAAGGCGTTGGACATATCGCATATGGCTCCGGTTTTCGGATGTGATTTTGACATTACCGGTACGAATAATATCGCTGATATCGCTGGTGCCGATGTGTGTATTGTCACGTCTGGTGTGCCGCGCAAGCCGGGTATGAGTCGCGATGACCTGGTTAAGATCAATGCCGATATTATTCGAAGTGTGGCTGCCGGCATCAAGCAGCACGCACCACATTCGTTTGTGATCACTATCACCAACCCGCTCGATGCCATGGTCTACTTAATGCAGAAAGAAACCGGCATCCCGCACTCGAAGGTAGTGGGCATGGCGGGCGTGTTGGATTCGGCACGCTTCCGCGCGTTTCTGGTTGACGAGTTGAATGTATCAGTAGAATCGGTTTCGGCCTTTGTTCTCGGTGGTCATGGTGACACGATGGTGCCGGTGCGCTCCTATACCACGTGTGGGGGAGTGCCTATAGAGAAAATGGTAGCGCTCGATACTCTTGAAGCGATAGAAAAGCGCACGCGCGGAGCGGGTGGAGAGATCGTTGGACTCTTAAAGACCGGTTCAGCCTTTGTCTCTCCCGCGGCTTCAGCTATTCAGATGGCAGAAAGCTATCTCTTTGATCAAAAGAGACTCCTGCCAGCAGCAGCGTTCTGCCAGGGTGAGTACGGTGTGAACGGAATTTACCTCGGGGTACCGGTTGTTCTCGGCCGGGGAGGAGTTGAGAAGATTGTTGAGATCGACCTTTCCGAGGATGAAAAGGGGCAACTGCAAAAGAGTGTCGATGCCGTCCGGTCGGTTATTGAGATCTTGTAACGGATAGGAAAATGAATT
>CAYWLI010000003.1:50144-52763 GCA_964459135.1 uncultured Thermodesulfobacteriota bacterium
CCGCACATCACAATTGATCAGGTGATATCTCATCCCCGAATTGTGCTTGCGCCGCTTGTAATCTTTCGCGCTGCTGTTCCAGTACATCGAAGAGCTGTTGCGGCGTATCAGTGACCCTCGTACGGTAAATCTCCATCAATCGCTCGATCTTGGCCAGATGGTGAGGCACCCGAACGGAGAATTGTTGGATGTAGTCCGTTTCAGGGTAGTCCCGCTTGAGGATCTCCTGAAAGAGCCGTTTCAGGTCTGCATAGATGGGGATAAAACCGGTCGGGGTCTTGATGGCATCAACATCACCGTGAACCCGCAGTTCCATCCATTTAAGCCACACACGCTTATCGGTCTTATGATTTGCAAATTGGCCGTCAGGTGTCCTCAAGAAGTAATTCACCGAGAAGATGCGCGGGGGGTTGGCTAATGCTGCACCAAAGTTGAGGTTATCTTCTATATAGCGTCCGATAGGGATAGAGAGAAAGTCAAGATTGGACATGGGGTTGAATTGCCGCACCCCTTCTTGCCCCAGCGTGGCAGCGGTAGTCTCGGATTCCAGCACCGCCCCTTTCGTAATAATACCGTGGGCCCAGTCAAAGGCCTCCTCTACGGGGACCCAGGTGTTGGAATCCCGTCCTCCGTAGATGATGCCACTCAGGGGAACACCCTGAGGATCATGGAGCTCTTGACCCACATTTGCCAGGATCGCCAAGTCCAAGGTGAACCGGGCATTCTTATGAGAAGGCGGTATTTCTTTGCCTGCATCATCTTTTTTGCCCACAAACCACTCACCTGAGTGATTAACCCCTTCTTGGGGACCCTGACCGTCTTTCCCAATCCAATATACATCTCTGTCCTTTGATACCAAAATATTGGAAAAGATGATTTCACCAGGGGCATTAAGGGCCTTCCATAAGATCTGGTCGTCAACCGCGTTGATCCCCTCGATTATCCCGAACATGCCCTTTTCCACGTTCACGGCTCGCACCTGCTCATCGATTGTTCGAAGGTATGCGATATCATCACCAATAATAGCTTCGTCTTCAATCGTGGCAGTAGCCGTCTTACCGCACATAGAAGGAAAGGCCCCTGCAAAATACGTGGTCCTTCCTCCCGGACCATGAACCCTCATTAGGAGCATATGCTCGGTCAGCCAGCCCTCTTTCGATCCTCGTTTAATGGCCAGGCGCATTGCCAGCTTTTTGAGGCCGAGGGTATTGCCGCCATACTGGGTGTTCGTACTGTAAATAATGTCACCTTCCAGATCGATATAAACCCTTCGTTTTTCAATATCCTTACTCACCAGCAGTCCGAGCCCTGCTTCCTCAAGTGCGCCCTGTGAATGGACAAATTTAAAAAAACGATCGTAATCCCCCAGACTGATGAACTCACCATATCCCTGCCTATACAGGAGATCTTCGCTATGGGCAACATAACTTGAGTCCGTAAGCTGAACGCACGGGATTGAGAATTCAGAGTTCGGAGGACCGAGACAGAAAAATTTGATGTATAACTCTTTTCCCTCCATGATGTTGGTCAGAATTTCGCGGATCTCCCTGATACCCCCATTTCTGTCGATGGCGTTGATCTCAGGACCAAGATCCACCCCCTTGGGGAGGAGAAACTTGCTGGTCGCTTTATCCCGGGCTTGATCGTAATATCCGTCAAAATGTATTGTGTGACCTTCGATAGCAAGCTGAGCTTCCTCATGGTTTCTGATCGCTGCCTCTCTGATATAACGTATGTCCTCCGCCGAATCAGTGCAGACAAAGATCTTTGCCGGATTGCATAACTCTACATACTCAGCAATAAAGGCGTGAAGCTGAGGGTTGTCTATTGCCGCGAGTTTGTCATACTGATCGCCCAATCGATCCTTCAGGGGGCTCTTTACCTCTTTTTTATTCTTCTCTTGTGCCATAGGGTTTACCTCATCACATATTTACAACATACTTTTTATTTAAAAAATCGTGCAATTTTAGCAGAAAAACAATATTTTGCAAGGGGTTTTAGCCGCCGTCCCGAGGAAGGCTCCTCTCCCCACCGCAGAACCATGCTGCGGGTATGGCCCCTCCTGGCAGAGACCAAACCATCAGGCCGTGATGTTGGGAGTTTGTCCTTCTCGTTTTCCTATACAAGAGAAAGGACGGTAGTGTCCAAATGTGAGAATTTTAGGACCTATAAATCACCAAATTAGGACACTACAGAAAGGCTAAAAAGCTTGACATTTTAGCGCAAATACACTATATTGTGGTCATGAATCTATTATACACAAAGGAGGCCATTATTGAGCGAGTCATTCTTAGCGCGAGGCAGACGCCGCCTCTCCAGCAAGCCCCCCCCCTGGAAGACCTTAATTAAATCCTTTTTGACCTTTCCTCTCGTATTGGTCATGTGTTTTTTCCCCGTCGCATACATGGTATATGAGGGCTATCAGGGGAAAACGGTTTCAGGTGGCTATTGGGATACAGTCTTCCTGGAGTTCGATCCCTCCATTAAGGGGGAGATCTATCGCTTCATCCAACGGTTCCAGACCGGCCTCACCGATCAAGAAGAGGCAGAGTTGGCTGGACTTATCTATGCCGAATCGCAAAAATATGAGTGTGATCCGAGTTTAGTCCTCGCCCTCAT
>CAYWLI010000004.1:0-2335 GCA_964459135.1 uncultured Thermodesulfobacteriota bacterium
GGCAGATTGCAGCGTTGATTACCGACACAGACTTCGTCCCAAGTGTCCCCATACCACGGTCTGAGCCGCAGCAGGATTTCACGCCGTTACCAATAAAAATAGGCGTCATGCTCTTTTTTGCCCTTTTTATCACCTTGGGATTTCTGGCCTTGGGTTACGCGTTGCGTCAGAAAGGGCAGGGCTTTTTCCTGATCTGGGGCTCGGGATTCGGGGGCATCCCCTTGCTTATGAGCCTTGCGTTTAGCCTGGCGATGGGATTTCCCATATACATCCTGCCGGCGTGGGCTCTTATCGTGCTCATCATCGGGCTGCGCTACGGTAAAACAGTTATCCATAAGGCCTTAACTTCGGGTGCCTCGTTTTCCGTGGGGGGAAGGACGTATTCCAGCAGCGGTTCCAGTTTTGGGGGGTTCAGCGGCGGGTCGAGTTTCGGCGGATTCAGCGGCGGGTCATCAGGCGGAGGGGGCGCAAGCGGGTCGTGGTAACGGTTTGGGGGATGGGTCTTGCTTTTTTTGCTTAAGAAGTGTTTTGCAGGGAACGTTCTCCTCTTGGCATGTTAGCTGTCACCATACATTACCTTACCTATATTATGAAGTAAGGGTTATTGAGGAGGGATGCTATGGAGAAGATTGAAATCGGAGCCGAAAGGGCGTACTACCCGATGCCCTGTTCGCTGGTGGGGGTGAATGTCGAGGGAAAACCGAACTACCTCACCGTTGCCTGGTTCAGCATGGTCAACCCGAAGCCGGCATATGTCATGATCGCTTTGAACAAGGCTCACTATTCGAACGCTGGCATCAGAGACAACGGGACATTTAGTGTCAATATACCTTCGTCTGCAATGGCAGAAGTCAGTGATTACTGCGGTCTCGTCTCGGGGAAGACGCACGATAAGGCAGTGTTATTCGAAACATTCTACGGAAAGCTCAAGACCGCGCCGATGATCAAGGAGTGTCCTTTTAATGCCGAATGTAAGCTGGTACAGACGGTTGACCTGCCGGTTGATGAGCTCTTCATCGGAGAGATCGTTGCGACTTACAGCGACGAACGCTTTCTCACTGGTGATGTTCCGGACCTGAGGAAGATAAACCCCTTTGTGCTTGCCATGCCTGAGCGGAAGTATCTCGGATTGGGGGGAGAGGTCGGCCCCGCATGGGAGATGGGTAAGAAGCTCATTAAAAAGGACACATAGGCTGATCTGGAAAAACTGGCAGTAACAGGGAATGTTGTTGAAGATTTTCACTTCATCTTTCATTGCACTGGATAGCCTTTGAAATCTCCGTCAAATACTGTATAATTTCCCATTATGCTGGTAGATACCCCACGCAATGCTTACAGAGCGAATATTCGTAGATGAGTATGTGAGAAGTACAAAGGAGAGATTATGACTGACGGACCAGCACAAAAATTAGCCGTATTAATTGACGCGGACAATGCCCAGCCCTCTATCGTAGAGGGATTGCTCGCGGAGATAGCGAAATATGGAACCGCAAACGTCAAGAGAATCTATGGAGACTGGACGGGATCCCACTTAAGGAGCTGGAAAGAGGTTCTACTGCTGTATTCAATTCAGCCGATACAACAATTTCGCTATACAATAGGGAAAAATGCTACCGATGCCGCCATGATCATTGATGCAATGGATTTGCTCTATACCAATAAATTTGATGGTTTTTGTATCGTTTCAAGCGATAGCGATTTTACCAAATTGGCCTCAAGAATTCGAGAAGCTGGTCTTATTGTGTATGGGTTTGGAGAGAGGAAAACACCGGAACCTTTCGTTTCCGCTTGTGACAAATTTATATATACCGAGGTCTTGACATCCAAAGAAGATGACACTCTGCCCATAAAACGAAAATCCACTAATGAGTTAAAGCAGGATACGAAGCTGGTGACCCTCTTGAGAAATGCAGTAGAAGCAGCATCTGACGAGAGCGGCTGGTCTCATCTCGCACCCATGGGAAGCAACATTGCCAAGCAGGCCCCGGATTTTGATCCTCGAAACTACGGTTACACGAAACTCGGTGAACTGGTTGCTGCAACAAAACTCTTTGAAATAGAAGAACGTCTCATGGGAGATGGCCAATCCAAAGCGGTTTACATAAAGGACAAACGCAAGAAATAAGACTGCTATTCCCTCTTAACTGCATCTGAATATGGATACATGGACCCTTTCAAGTTGGAGAAATAAACCGATTTTGCAGCAGCCAGAATATCCCCAGCAATCCGAGCTGCAAGCCGTAGAATCTCAGCTGAGGGGATTCCCTCCGTTGGTATTTGTCGATGAAGTGCAAGCATTAACAAGACAATTGGCACGCGTTGCCGAGGGGGAGGC
>CAYWLI010000004.1:2435-46243 GCA_964459135.1 uncultured Thermodesulfobacteriota bacterium
CAGTCTGCAGCGACCCTTAATCTGTTGCGGGCCTTTACGAAAGGAGGATTGGCAGACCTGCACCAAGTGCATCAATGGAATCTCGAATTCGTTAAAGACAGTCCCTTAGGGGAGAAGTACCTACATCTTGCAGATCGTATCGGGGAAGCACTTGCCTTTATGGAGGCGTGCGGCGTGACGTTACAAGATACGCCGAGCATACGGGAAACAACCGTGTATACCTCTCATGAAGCATTGTTATTGAATTATGAGGAAGCCCTCACACGCCAAGATGATATAACGGAAGATTGGTATGATTGTTCAGCCCATTTGGTGTGGGTCGGAGAAAGAACCCGTCAACTGGACAAGGCCCATATAGAGTTTGCCAGGGGCATTAAGAATCCTATCGGCGTTAAAGCAGGGCCTTCTATCGATGCGGATGAATTATTGCGTTTGATTGACATAGTAAATCCCCATAATGAACCGGGTCGCTTGACTATTATTGTCCGCATGGGACCTGATCGTATTGCCAAAAAATTGCCGTCATTGATTCGGAGCGTTACCCGCGAGGGGCGCACAGTCGTGTGGAGTAGTGACCCCATGCATGCCAATACCATTACCACGTCTCATGGTCTTAAGACCCGTTCATTTGATAGCATATTAGCAGAGGTTCGAAGTTTTTTTGAGATCCATGATGCTGAAGGAACCTATGCCGGAGGTATCCATTGTGAGATGACAGGGCAAAACGTGACGGAGTGTGTTGGAGGCCCGCAAGGTATTACAGAAAAAGAATTAACTGAAAAGTATTTTACCCATTGTGATCCCCGCCTGAATGCAAATCAGGCATTGGAATTGGCGTTCTTGATCTCTGAATTTCTTAAAAAGGCCCGTGCCAGAAAAAACCAAAGTAAATCAGAACTATAAGTAAGAAAAAAGGCGAGGGGGCTTGCCATGAATATCGTGTGGGATCCGATATATCTTATCAATTTGTTCTTGTGTGTGATTATCCTGGTTTTCGGCCTGATAGGCTGGCGGCGATCGGGTAGGGCTTTATCGCTCTACATCGGTGTTGCGTTCGGTCTCTTTGGGCTCTCCCATCTGACCACAATCCTTGGTCTGAAGGCGACACTGGAGGTGCCGTTGATCGTGGTAAGAACACTGGCATACCTGATCGTCGTGTTCACGGTGTACAAGATGGCGTTTGGTTCTAAATAGGGAGCTGCAGTTGCCATATTATCCATTCTGTTAAGGAGTGACTGTCGGGGATATAGGGAGGCCGGAGCGTTTAACGCAGCCATGAGACCGTGTACGCCCCAATAAGGAGGCTGTCATGCATGGCGAACAGGAGCATTCTCATACAACTCGCATAATCTGCACGCTGCTGCACCTTGTTTTTCTGGGAATAGCGGGTTGGATCTATTTTGCCGGAGGGACCGAGGTCATCTCGGGGTGGCTCGGCGGTGAGCCCGCGCCTGCGGGGAATCTGGCACGACACATAACCCTTTTCACTTTCGGTATTGTCCTCTTCCTCAGGATGAATCTCGCGTTCTTTTACTTGCTCAAGCGCAAGTTCGGCTGGGAAGAATTCGGCGGCGTGCTGTTCGCCCTGTTCATCTATCAACTCGTGTTTGCCATGCTGGGGGCTCGAGCGAGCACGCCAATCAATGCGTTGGACATTGCGGCCATCGCTCTTTTTCTGGTCGGCTCCTATTTCAACACGGGAGGCGAGTGGCAGCGCAAGCGGTTCAAGGACAAGCAAAAAAACCAGGGTAAGTTGTACACACAGGGGTTGTTTAGCTACGCTCGGCATATTAACTATTTTGGGGATACACTCTGGGTAACAGCCTGGGCCGTCTTGACAAGGAATACCTGGTCCTTGATTATTCCTGTTGCGCTCGCAGCGGCGTTTGTGTTTGCCTTTATACCTCCCTTGGAAAAACACCTCAAGGCACGATACGGCGCCCAGTTCGAATCGTGGGCCAAACATACTAAGGCATTTGTCCCTTTCATCTTCTAGTTCAAGGGGCGATAAGAGGACGGTGTCATAAAATCATCGAGAGTTTTTGCTCACACCTTCACAGAGAACGTGTGAAGGAACTCAGTAAGTACATAAAAAAGGGCGGGGTTGCCCCCGCCCTTGCCATAACTTATTGATAGAAAAATTAGAGATCGAACAGGACCGAAACCCCGCCGCCGATGCACCACTCCCTTTTCAGCTCATCTACATCCGTCGTAACCCCAATCCCCCCAAGGCTAAGGAGTTCTGTTCCATCGCCATCCATGTTGATCTCCTGGTAGCCGAAACCGACAAAGGGCTCTAAGGTGAAGTGTTGAAACTGCACCGAAGCACCCATTGAGGCCCCGATCCCCCAGCGCGAACCATCCAGGGATACGTCTTCGGTCCAGCGGTTAAATGGCAATATTCCAAAATTTGTACTCTCAAAATCCTCCCTGATCCAACCATAAAAGGGTTCCATTCCCATCCGTAGGGTAATAGCAGTGGAGATATCCCACTCGCCGACAAGGGCCAGGCGCACGCGGTGCTCGATGCGGGCAGGATACTTGCTATAATCAGAAAGTAAAGGGGTCCCTGGTATTGTCATCCAGAAGTCGTCCATAGTGTCGTGGTAGTTGTAGTATATTCCCGCAGCGAGCCTCTGCCCTTTGCCAAGCTCCGTGTCAATACCACCTCCTACCTCAATCTCAAAGCTCTTCTCCGTATTATCATAATCAATCGGAGCTCCGGTAAGAAGGCCAGCGAGTATTCCATCCCCGTCCCTGGTCTTTTCCTGATAGTCGATCCTCACGAGAAAGGGGATCGCAAGGTCATCAGCCAGGGCGTACCGCAGCCACAGATCACCCCCGACCCGCCACCCTTCCACATCACCATCGAGGTCGTAGAGATTAAGGAGGCCGACACGCTCTAACTGATTATCGCCATTAAAAATGAATCCACCTCGTACGGTGACGGCAGCCTCGACAGGGCCTATGGCAGCATCGAGCGAACCCTTAAAGAGTGCCTCCAGGTAATTGGAATCGTAGGGCATCATGAAGGCCAAGAGGTTCTTATTCCCACTAAACCAATTAGAGAATGACCCATCTATATTTGTAAGCCAACTTGGGGCTATAGACTGCTGCAGCAATTGTGATGCGTTCTCCTCCTGGTGATAGGAGAACTGAAACTCACCCCCGAGATTCAATCCACCTGTCGGCAGGCCATACAATAACCTCAGCACGAACGCATCGAGATCGCTCGTGAGTTCATATGCATCGGTAGGTGGCGAAAAAGCTGACTGTACGTCTCCATCGTAATCACCCCGTTTGCCCTCGTAGTTAAAGAAGAGCCCCATCCTCCCCAGCCCCAACGGGAAGGCTGTTCCTATACGGGCAGCATGTGTCTGCTCATCTCCAGAGGTGTCATAGCGGAAGAACCATATCAGAGGGCCACCACCAGACAGGAATACATCGACATCATAGTCCCAATCCATCACGTCCGTGTAAGTAAACCGGTAGTCCCCGTAGAACCTCTGCCCCTCTCCCTTGGCGATCTTGGCCGGGTGGATGAGAAAATCGGACTCATCCATTACCAAACCATACGGATTACCCATACCACCCATTCTCCCCTGGCCTGCTTGCGCAACCCCTGCCAGGGCAACAACCAGCAGGGGAAGAATAGACCAAACCAACATGCGCCGTTTCATAATACCTCCTTTATCCATCTCATTTTTATTAAGGAAACATACCCCTTATGTGATACGTACCTTATAAAGCGAAAAAGCCCTTGTCAAGGAATTTTTCACAAGGCTCATTGTACTCCGCTCCGTACCTCCCTCTGTGCGATGAGATTTCACTCCTAACCGGTTAATCTGCGCAAGGCCTCTTCGTACCGTTCTCTGGTCTTGGCGACGATATCCGGTGGCAGCGGTGGGGGAGGGGGGCTCTTGTCCCAGTCGAGGGTGAGGAGGTAATCCCGCAGGAACTGCTTGTCAAAGGCGTGCTGCGGTCCCCCTGGCTGATATTCATCAGCAGGCCAGAAGCGGGAGGAGTCGGGGGTGAGGAGCTCATCGATGAGGATGAGCTCGCCATCCAGCAGGCCGAATTCCAACTTCGTGTCGGCGATGATGATACCCTTGGTCTCGGCCATACGGCGGGCACGCTCATAGATGGTGAGGGTGATCTCGCGCAGTTGCTCACTCAGCTCTTTCCCTATCCGCTTCACCGTCTCCTCAAAGGTGACGTTGATGTCGTGGTCCCCCACTTCCTCCTTAGTGGCGGGGGTGAAGATGGTCTCGGGGAGCTTCGCCGATTCAACCAACCCTGCGGGGAGCTTGATCCCGCATATCTTCCCGCTCTCCTTGTACTCCTGCCATCCTGAGCCAGAGAGATAGCCCCTGGCCACACATTCGATGGGGACGGGATCGGTCCGCTGCACGAGCATGCTTCTCCCCTCCAATTCCGCTGCATACTCCCCGCACGGCGGCGGGTAATCCTCTACGCGGGTGGAGATCAGGTGGTTGGGTACCACTTCCTCTGTCGCCCGAAACCAGGCAGTGGAGATCTCGGTCAAGATCCGCCCTTTTCCCGGTATGGGGTCGGCCATGATCACGTCGAAGGCCGACACCCGATCAGTGGCCACGATGAGGAGCTTGTCCGCCACTTCGTAGACATCCCTCACCTTCCCCCGCTTGAACAGTGTGAGATCGGGGAATTTGGTCTCATAGATTGTCTTTTCCATTTACTCGTTACCTCCTATTGTGGGTACTCGTCATTCATACTTATTATATTATGGGAACGAGCATACTGCCATTCATGAGAAAGAGGATCTGGGCATGTGGACCTTGCTCAGCAATGGCTGCGTTCAAGGCCCCTTGTAGGTCGGAATACGGCCTGATGAAGGCCTTTTCCAGGATCGATGGGTCCAGGTCCGTCACCCCCCATATCCGGGCCTTCACGGCGAGATCGGCGATCTTGGCCGCCTTGTGGTCCCCGAGGTTATACGAGCCTTCAATGAGAGCGAACACCTCCTCAGGGTCTGTGGCACGACACAAGAGCCGATAAAACCCTTCATTTCCGACTCCCATGGGACACTGGGAGACCAGGATCAAGATACCCCCCTCTTTGAGGGCCAGTTTGCCGTGTTCGATGGCCTTATGGGCTTGGAAGAGGTCAATGTCCATAGGCGCAGGGGCAACAGTCACTACTATGTCGGCCAGCTCGCTCACCTCCACGGCGAAGACTTCGCGGGCCTTGTACACCGCTGCGGTGAAGGTCTCCTCCAGGGATCCGGTAAAGGCGGCGCAGATGCGGTGGGAGCGGTCCAGCACCACCTGGAGGGAGTAGATCTCCTTTCCCTCAAGGGATTCCATAGCTTCGGCCAGATCCTCGTGCACGGGGTTCCCCGCCAAGGCGAGGGGGGCAACCCCTGCTTCCAGGGCCAGGCGGTGATTATGCTCCATAGTTGCGTAGGCGGCTGCACCGGGGAAGAAGGATTTTCTCCCGCCGGTATAGCCGGCGAAATAGTGGGGCTCCACCGATGAGATGGCCACGATCTTATTGGCCTCGACCACTCTGCGGTTGAGGGCAAGGGGTGTCCCCCGGGAGGTTTTCCCAAGGGGGACCATGTCAGTCTGTGCATGGGCGTCGTGCACAAAGATCGACTGGTGAAATCGCTCAAACCAGGGGCCGAAGATCTCCGTAAACTCCGCAGGGGCGGGGGGGCGGTGAGAACCGGTCGCCACGAGAAAATGCGGGGATTTGTCCTCTATCACGCCGGCTAAGTGATCGAGGATGCGCGCCGTGGGGGTGGGGCGGGTTGCGTCGTTGACCACAAAGAGGACCTTTGTACCGTCAAGCAAAAATTCCCTCAGGCTCTTAGCTGCGAGAGGATGAGCCAGGGCCTGCTCCAGGATCTCGGGCTCGGCTCGCTGTGGGACATCATGGGGGTAAACTATCCCCGCCAGGTTTTCCTCAGGGCAATCGATTGTTACCGAGCCCTGACCGTAAGGCACCTTGATCTCCATCATTTCACCTGCAGGGTGCGCATGCGGTTGATGGCAGCGCTCAACTCAAAGGGCCTCGGCATGGCGAGGTTACCCACCGTATAGGGGAGGAGACAATCGAGCCCCTTTTCCTGCACGGCCTGCATCACCATCTCCATCCCCTCTTTCAGTGACGGGGCACTTTCCAGATATCGCTCGGCATAGAAGTGGATCATGAGGCCGATGGTCCTGGTCTGGCTCATATCCACCAGCTGCTCAAGATACGAAAGGTTAATGTTGGTGGTGCCGTAGAGGATGGTCCTGAGCCCCTTGGCATTTATCTTGACCTCTCGCTTGCCCCGGCTCGAGTCGAACCCCGCTTTGAGGGGGTGGCGCGGGGTGACCTCACCGAAGGTGTCGCCCCCCTCGTCGGTCCGGGAACTGGCGTGCTTGCGGGCGATCTCGGCGGCCTGTTCAGTGACGCAGTGGGGTTGATAGTTTTCCATCATGATGACGGTGTCTGCTACATCGAAATAATCGCCGGATCCCCCCATGACGAGGATCGTGGAGACCCCCTCATCGGCGCAGAGCTTTCGCACCTTGTCAACAAAGGGGGTGATGGGCTCCTGTGCCTTGGCCACCAACTCCTGCATGCGCTCATCCCGCACCATGAAGTTGGTGGCTGAGGTATCCTCATCAATCAGCAGCACCTGGGCCCCTATTTCCAAGGCCTCCATGATGTTGGCTGCCTGCGAGGTGCTGCCACTGGCATTATCGGTGGAAAACCGTATGGTATCCTTGCCGAAGGGAAGGTTATTAATAAAAGGGCTGATGTTCACCTTTTCGATCTTGCGGCCGTCCTCCGCCCTGATCTTTACCGCCGCCTGATTGGACACTACGTATTCCCTCCCGTCGCCGGGGATGTGGTTGTACACCCCCCGCTCGATGGCGTTCAGCAGGGTGGACTTGCCGTGAAAACCGCCGCCTACAATGAGAGTTACCCCTTTGGGGATCCCCATCCCCTGGATTCGCCCCCGATGAGGGAGCTTCAGCTCGACCTCGAGCTCGCGGGGTCCCTTGAAGGGGACGGCTCCTGAGCTTTCTGAGTCTAGGGGCCTGTCATCTACTCCGCTGCGCCGGGGGAGCACTGAGCCGTCGGCCACAAAGGCCATCAGCCCCCGCTCCGTCAAGAGCCCCCGCATGGCATCCTGGTCCTCTGCCACATCGACGTGGCGCCGGATCTCTTCCGGATTAATGCTGCGGTACAAGAGGGATCCTTCCACGATCTTTGGTATCTCCTCGAAGAAGATCCCCAATGCCTCTTTACCCAGGATGGTCCGGCCTGCTGCGGGGAGCCCCACTACAAAGCGGGCCTCCAGGTTCTCCCCGTCAATAACCACGGCGTTGCGCTCCAGGATCTCCTGTCCCCCCCTGTCGATCTCCACCACACCGCTCTTGCCTATGCCGCGATGCCCTTTTGTCCAGCGGCGGATGGCCCCATGAAATCTGCGGGCCAGGTAATCGCAGAAGGCGATCTGGCGGACGGTATTATCCCAAAGGTCTTGAGGAAATTCGGTCCGGTCAATGGGGAGCCGCACCCGCACCCGGGAGGGGGCGGCAAAGGGGTCTCCTTGGACGTGATCGATGATGAGGGTATAGAGGCCGAATGCGTATGAACCCTTGATTGCTTTGTAGGCCTTATACCCTTTGCCGTCGATGCGGCTGATAGACCGCTTCAGATCTTCCTTTGTCATCCTTATGCTCTTGTTTTACTGGTTGTTAATGACGGTGAGGCCCTCAGAATGGTGCACACCCTCAGAAGAGCTTATCCCATACCTCCCGCAGGTCCCTTACGGTGATCAGCTCCATCCCCTTGGGGGGCTTGATCCCCTGGGCGCTGCTGCGGGGGAGGATACAACTCTTGAAGCCCAGGCGGGCCGCCTCCCTCACCCGCTGCTCACCGAAGCTCACCCCCCGCACTTCCCCGGCCAGCCCCACCTCGCCAAAGACCACCATCCCCGCTGGGATGACCTTGTCCAGGTGGCTCGAGGCCACGGCGACCACCACGCCCAGATCGACGGCGGGCTCTTCGATCCTCAAGCCCCCGGCCACATTGGCGAAGATGTCCTGGTGAGAAAGATTGATCCCCACCTTCTTCTCCATGACGGCCACCAGGAGGGAGAGCCGGTTGTAATCCACCCCCATGGCCATTCTCTTGGGGACGGCAAAGGCTGTGGGGGCGACCAGGGCCTGGATCTCCACCAGGATGGGCCTGGTCCCCTCCATGCTCGCCATTACGGTGCTCCCCGAAGTCCCAGTGGGTCGCTCGGCAAGGAAGATCTCCGAGGGGTTGGTCACCTCCTGCAGCCCCTCTTCCTTCATCTCAAAGACCCCGATCTCGTTGGTGGAGCCGAAGCGGTTCTTCACGGCCCGCAGGATGCGGAAGGGGCTGTCCGCGCTACGCTCCATGTACAGGACGGTATCCACGATGTGCTCCAGAACCCGGGGGCCGGCAATAGCCCCGTCTTTGGTTACGTGCCCCACCAGGAAGGTCGCTACCCCCAGCCCCTTGGCCAGATAGGTCAACCTCCCCGAGGTCTCCCGCACCTGGCTGATGCTCCCCGGGGCCGATCCGAGCTGGGAGGTGTAGATCGACTGGATAGAATCGATCACCAGTACCTGGGGTGAGAGCTCCTCCACCCCCTGGATGATCCGCTCGAGCGATGTCTCGGCAGCCACAAAGAGCCCGTCGCTCACCGCTCCCAGACGCTTGGCTCGCAGTTTGGTCTGCCTGAGGGACTCCTCAGCGGAGATGTAGAGGCATCGTTTGCCCTGGGCGGCGAGGGTATAGAGGCACTGGAACATGAGGGTGGACTTCCCGATTCCGGGATCCCCGCCCAGCAGGACGACCGAGCCTGCCACAATCCCGCCCCCCAGCACACGGTTGAACTCCTCCAGACGGGTGGGGAGTCGCGGCCCCTCTTCCTCCTCTGCCACGTCACCGATGGCACGGGGGGCCTCCTCTACCCCCCAGCGCTGCCGGGTGCCCTCGGGAGTGGCCTCCTCGCCGACGAGCTCCTCCACTAGGGTCCCCCACCCCTGGCAGTCGGGGCAGCGCCCCAACCACTTGGGGGCCTGATAGCCACATGACTGACAGATGAATATCGTCTTCGCCTTAGCCATTGCTCTCAGTCTCTCGGGGTGAACTTCGCCAATGCATCCCCCAGACGCTGACGGGCCATCGGGGAATACCATTGTTCCAGAAAGAGCGTGATTTCTTCTTCCAGGTATGAACGGACCTGGGACTCAATGGCGCGTACCCAGAGGTGCTTGTTCGCTGCAAAGGCATCCCCCGGCATCTCACCTAAATCCCTGGCCTTCTGTACTGCTGCCGAAACCACCGTTGCAAGGGGATACACCCCGTCCACCATACCGATCTGGGAGGCCTCTTCAGGGGGGTAGAGTGTACCGGAGGAGATTGCCTCACGGGCCTGACGTTCTCCCACCCATTGCCGCAAGAGACAATGGGCCAGATAGGTGATAGGAACCCCCAGCTTGCTCTCGTTCACCCCTATCAATCTGCGTCCCTCAGCGATAAACCGGTAGTCGGTGCAGAGTGCCAGGATACACCCTCCTGCCGTTGCATGCCCGGTAATGGCGGTTATTGTCGGTTTGGGAAAGGTATAAAGGTCCAGACACAGGAGGTTGAACGCTCGGAAAAAGGCCCCAAACTCCTGTTGCGGTAAGGGATAGAGTTCAGGCAGGTCAAACCCAATAGAAAAGAATTTATCGTTGTTGCCGGTGAACACCAGGGCGCGGATTGCGGGGTCATTTTTAACCATTCGCAGGGCTTCACCCAGTTCATCCAAGACTTGCTGGTTGATGGCATTAATGATCCCCCCGTTTAACTGGATCAGGGCGACCCCATCCTGCTGTTCAAGCCCTATGACCTCCATCCCGTTCTCCGTCCTCGGTATCAATTGGCCTATTCCACCAGAGAAGCCGGGGTTTGTCAAATGTTCATCATGCCCTCCCCCTTGAGGAATCCGCTCTTGTGACCTCCTCTCTTTTGCTGGTAGAATGGGTGCACTATGCAAAGCACTAAAGGGCGGAGCACAGAAGGGGGGCGGAGATGAAAAAGTATGAATTCTTCCACGACTGGCTGGTTTCCTATCTTCAGGGGAGGCTGGCGAGGGATTACAAGGAGATCCAAGCAAACTATCGAGACGAGCAGCAGCACGAATTCAACGGATACTATCCCGACCTCATCCTGGCCAATCAGGGTATGGTGCTCGCCATCATGGAGGTGGAAACGGAGGAAAGCATCACCCCGGAGCAGGCCGAGGGGTGGAAGGCGCTCGCTGGCCTGGGGGCCAAGCTCATTCTCATGGTGCCGAACCATACGAGACCCAAGGTGATGGATCTGGTATTGCAAAAAGGCTTAGCCGGCAAGGTGGGGGTGGGAAGCTATGAGATCACCATTAAGATGTGACGACCACCCAGGGAGCTCTTCTTTCTTTAGGGCCTTCCATCCGCACTCCACACCAGCTGTGTTCCCCTCATTGGATCGGACTCAAACATGAGATGCATCCTCGTTATCCTGGACGGCCTGGGGGATAGGGCCCACGCTGTCTTGAAAAATCGCACACCGCTCCAGGCGGCTCACACCCCGCACCTCGATCAGCTCGCAACTATGGGGATGAACGGCCTCTATCACCCCTGCCTGCAGGGCATCCCCGTATCCAGTGAAATCGCCCACTTTCTCATCTTCGGCTACGATATGGAGGAGTTTCCCGGGCGTGGGTATATCGAGGCAGTAGGGAGTAGCATTGAGATAGACGACAAAGAGGTGGTCCTCCTCTGCCACGTGTGCAGTGTCATTGAAGAAGATAACAAGCTCATCCTGGTCAAGAAACGCCCAGCTATAACCGATTCAGAACTTGCCATTTTCTTGGAGGAGGTAGGCCCCTATACGGCTGATGATATCACTATACGATTTGTATCCACAAAGGGTGCTGACGGCTTCATAGTCATCTCAGGCGCGGCTTCCTCAGCTATTACTGACAGCAACCCCATCGCTGAAGGTCGCCCGCTGATCTCTGTACAACCCCTGGACGCCAGCCCTGAGGCGCACAAGACGGCCAGGGTACTGAATCGATATTTCCGATGGCTCTATCAGAGGCTTTCATCTCATCCCCTCAACGAAGACCGGAAGCAAAAACAGCTTCCCCCCATCAACATCCTGGCCACCCAGCGGGCCGGGAGGAAGCGACCTCTTGAGCCCTTTTTTGACAGATGGGGTCTCAGGGGCCTCTCCATTGCCGCTCATCCACTCTACTGGGGGCTCTGTCAGGAGATCGGGATGGAGAGTATAAAGGAAAAGGATAGCAGCGATCCAGAAAAGGATCTCAGGGAGCGGCTGCGGCAGGCCCATGAGGCTGAGGCATATGACTTCATCCACGTCCACACCAAGATGCCCGATGAGGCGGCCCATACCAAAGATCCCCTTCACAAAAAGGAGGTAATAGAGGCCCTGGATCGTGCCATGGCCTTTGCCGTCCAAACAATGGTGTCCGATCCCGAGACCTTGCTCGTGGTAACGGCGGACCATTCTACACCAAGCAGCGGGACGCTGATCCATTCCGGGGAGACCGTTCCCCTCGTCATGGTCGGGCGCAATCCGCGTCACGATACCGTGACAGCCTTTAATGAGGTCGACTGTGCCGGGGGTGGTTTAGGTGTCGTGAGGGGAAAAGAGATCATGTATCTTATCCTCAACTTTCTCGATCGTGCCAAGCTGAAGGGGCTCATGGATACCCCGGTGGATCAGCCCTATACCCCAGGACACTATCGACCCTTGACCCTCGATGGAGACTAGAGAGTAGCCGTGAACAAGGCAAAGCTTCGTTCTCTCCTGGGCAAAAAACCGGAACTCGTTATCTCCTTTCCGGACTGGCTCCTTCCCGCGGCAGTCATCGATGCGTTGAAAAAGGCGGAAGGCTTGGCCCTGGCAGAGATCGCGGGCAGGGATAGCGTTGCCGCGGTCCTGGCGGCTGTTGAGGAACACCCCATCAAAGGGGTGCTCCCTACCATCGCCTATACCGGAACTGAGTTCGGGGATTGGGATCGGGCTGTAGCAACATCCCGTTTTGTGGCCGAATGTCTACGAGGGCACGGCATCACGGTCTTCGACCCGGTCTTCATCGGCTCCCCCCGATTCTGGTGGCTCCTCTGTGGGAGATACATCTCTGCGCTCTTCAGCCGTTTCGGTTTTTACACCCCGTGTCTGGGATGTCACCTCTATCTGCACGCCCTGCGCATCCCCCTGGCCAGGCTCATTGGGGCCCCCTATATCATTGCCGGTGAGCGCGAACAACACGATGCCCGCATCAAAGTAAACCAGGTACCCTCTGCGCTGGATGCCTATACAACATTCGTGGGGAGATTTGAAGTTGGGCTCCTCTTGCCGCTGCGCAGCGTTCACTCCGGGGAAGAGATTGAGCGGATCGTCGGTCAGGAATGGAAAGAGGGAGGGGGGCAGCTTGAGTGCGTCCTGAGCACGAACTACCAGGATACGGATGGGTTTGTGGCCTATGACGAAGCTCTTATCCGGCGATTTTTTGAGGAGTTCGCCTTTCCCATAGCGGAAGGGGTGGTCCGCTCCTACCTCGAGGGAGAAAGTCCGGATTTTGAGACCCTTGCCAAGACTATTTCTCCACGGCTCTCGTAGCGTAAAAAAGCTTGCATCCCTGTATCTGAGAACCCTGCTGAATACAGCTAAGCCTTGCAACCCCTCGAAAAAAAACGCCAGGGTTTTTCCCTGACGTACGGTTGGGAAACAGGGTGTTTATTAAGGAGGGCTTCTTGCCCCCCTTTTATTACCCGAACATATAGTGCACGGGAAATATCTTACCTTTTCCGCCTACCCGTGCCCTTCTGCTGTTTACCGGTCTTTGAAGTACCAGGCTTAATATGAACCAAGCTCCACACCAGGCCACCGTACAGCACCACACAGCCAAACGCCAACATAATCCATGCCCCTGTCGTCATCGCCGTTTACCCCCCTTTCCTCTTGCCTTTTGAGGCATCTTTGCTTGTGTTTTCCTTCTCCCCCTTGCTTTTTTCAGCATCAAGACAAAAGAGAGGATCACTATCGCAACGACTACAGCCCATCCCCCTGAGATACGAGCCCAGGTGGGATATCCACCATATGGCTTGGTAAATTCCTGGTAAAAGCTGAGGACAATGGTGGCCCCCAATATGATGGGGGTGACGACCATGATCATGATGTCCCACCATACCCCCACCTTCACCTCGGAGACTGAGTTGATGAACTTCCTGAAGGACTTGGCGCCGAAGATATAGCCAATGACGATTACCTCTGCGAGCCCGATGGCAGCCAGACCGTAATTGTTTACCCAGCGGTCGACGATATCCAGCCAGTACAAGCCTGCCTGTGAGGAAAAGACCAGGAGGCCGATAATGAAGGCTATGAGACAGATCACAAACGTAACCCTCTGGCGATTGAAGCCCCACTTGTCCATGACGGCTGTGACATCGGCCTCCACCAGGGAGAAGAGGGAGTCTACTGCCAGGGTCAAGAGCGTCAGGAAGAAGATGACCCCAAAGAAGGCGGCGGCGACAGGCAGCTTGGAAATAGCCGTGGGTATGGTGACAAAGGCAAGCCCTGGACCGGCTCTGGCCACCTCAGAGATATCGACACCAGTGGTGTGCGCCAGGTAGCCGAGGGTGCTGAAAATGGCAAAACCGGCGAAGAAGCTCGTACCGCAGTTGGCAAAGCTGGTGATAAAGGCATTGTTGGTCACGTCGCTCCTCTTGGGCAGATAGCTGGCATAGACGATCATGATCCCCATGGCAAGGCTCAAGGAGAAGAATATCTGTCCATAGGCCGCCAGCCAGACGTGCGGATCGAGGAGCCTTGAGAAATCGGGGGTGAGGTAAAAATTGAGCCCCTCTGCCGCCCCCGGCAGGGTGATGCCTCTGATAACCAAAATGGCGATCAATATGATCGGGATAGGGACGGTCGCCATGACTACTTTGCCGACCCTACCGATACCCTTATGGATGATCCAGTAGACGACCACCCACGTGAGCAACAACCCAATCACTATCCCCATAACAGGGTTGCCAAGCTCCCCTGATCCCTTGGATAGCTGTAGCACGTTGGAATAGAAAAAATCCTTGGCATCTGCACCCCAGGCCAACGTAAAGGAGTGATAGAGGTAATTCCAGCACCATGCCATGATCACTGCGTAATAGGTGATGATCACGAAGGCGGCCAAGATGGACCACCAGCCGACCCACTCCAGCCCTTTCTTGATCCTCCCGAAGGCCACGGGTGGTCCAGCCTGCATCCTCACCCCCAGAGCGTACTCCAGCATCATCAGGGGGATGCCCGCGGTGAGGAGGGCCACAAAGTACGGGATGAGAAAGGCCCCACCCCCATTAGCGTAGGCGACGTATGGGAAACGCCAGATGTTTCCCAGGCCGACGGCAGACCCGATGGCCGCCAGCAAGAACTGTGGTCTCCCCCTCCAGTGCTCTCTCCGCTCAGCCATAAGTTCCCCTCCCTTCTGAAAAAGACGCTGAAAAAGATGGCATGCGTTACCTATAATATGAGCATTCCCCTCTTGTCAACTATTAAGGAGATCATGATAAGCTCCCGAGACCACCGCATGACCTTCTCCTTTGCGAAAGAGAGATAAAGAGTGTATACACAAGGGGCTTTAAAAACCATTGAGGTAAGAGCTTGAGAGTCGGGACCGCTGTCATGGCCTTGGGGAAGCTACTATTTTCACAAAACTGCTACTTTCCCCTTGACAAATGTAGATCGATAGTATAAGAGAACATGCGTTACGAACCACGCCTCAGGCGGGCTTCATCCTCAAATTTCAAGCGAAGAGGGGAGGAATGATGCTCAACACATACATACCCGTCCTCTTTTTAATCGGACTTGCCGTTTTTTTTGCCGTTTTTGCGGTTGGAGTATCACGTTTCTTAGGTCCTCGCAGGGTTAATCCGGTCAAGGCCGCACCGTATGAATGCGGGATGATCACCCTCGGCCCTACGCATCAGGCCATCCCCATCAAGTACTATATTATCGCCATGCTCTTCCTCGTCTTCGACCTGGAGGTAGTCTTTCTCTACCCCTGGGCCGTGGTCTTCCGTAAACTCGGGATATTTGGTTTTATTGAGATGATGATCTTCGTCTTTATACTTTTAGTCGGTTTTATCTATGTCTGGAAAAAAGGAGCCCTCGAATGGGAATAGAGGTCAAGTTAGGTGACAATATCGTCACGGCCTCCCTCAGCAAGCTGGTCAACTGGGCGCGCAAAAACTCCATCTGGCCGGTGACCTTCGGCCTGGCCTGCTGCGCCCTGGAGATGATAGTCACCAGTTCGGCGCATTATGACATCGCCCGGTTCGGCGCTGAGGTATTCAGACCTTCCCCCAGGCAGGCGGACCTCATGATCGTGTCGGGGACGGTCACCAAGAAGATGGCCCCCATGATCAAGAGGATCTACGAGCAGATGCCCGAACCCAAATGGGTGATTGCCTATGGTGCCTGCGCCTGCTCCGGCGGGATTTTTCAGACCTACAATGTGGTGCAAGGGATAGACCAGTTTATTCCGGTGGATGTCTACGTGCCGGGGTGTCCCCCCAGGCCGGAGGCCCTCTTGACGGCCTTGATCAAACTACAAGAGAAGATTTCTCAGGAGAGCCTCCTGGACCGGAAGGATGAGATTCGCCCCCTGCGGGCTGAGGAGATTCGCTAGGAAGAAGATTCTATTATGTGGGATACGAAGGTCGCCCCCCAGAAGCTGAAAAAACAATTCCCCGACGCGGTCATTGACACCCGTTCCTTTCGAGGGGAGGAGACCGTCGTAGTCAAGCATGACGCCATCCTCCCTATCTGCCAGTTCCTCGCCACAGATCCTGCGCTCTCCTTCGATTTTCTCACCGACATCTGCGGCGTCGATTATCCGGATCGTGAGAAGCGTTTTGAGGTAGTCTACCACCTTTATTCGATAAGACGGAAAACACGGCTGCGCCTCAAGACCGCAGTGGGCGAGGGGGAGGCCCTCTCCACGGTTGAGTCGGTCTGGAAGGCGGCCACGTGGTTTGAGCGTGAGGCCTACGATATGCTTGGCCTTACCTTTGAGGGGCACCATGACCTGCGTCGGATCTTGACCTGGGATGGGTACGAGGGGCATCCCCTGCGCAAGGACTTCCCGCTCAGGGGGGAGGATTTCGAGCACTACGAAGTACCGGCGGAGCCGTCCGATGCCTTCTCCACCATGCCTGAGGAGGTTGAGGGCGAGCGGTATATGACCCTCAACATGGGTCCCCAGCACCCGGCCACCCATGGGGTGTTGCGTCTGGTTCTGAAGCTTGATGGCGAGGTAATCGTCGACGCAGTCCCCTACATAGGGCACCTGCACCGGGGGGTGGAGAAGTTGGCCGAGGGGATGACCTATACCCAGGCCATTACCCTCACCGACCGTCTGGACTACACTGCCGGCATCTGCAATAACCTCTCCTATGTCCTGACTGTTGAAAAGCTCTTGGGTATCGAGGTCCCCAAGCGGGCCCAGTACATCCGGGTTATGATGGTCGAGCTCCAGCGCATCGCGGCGCACCTGTTGTGGCTCGGCACCCATGCCCTGGACATTGGGGCCATGACCGTCCTCTTTTATTGCTTGCGTGATCGGGAGACGATCATCGACATCCTGGAACATTTCACCGGGGCCAGGTTGACCCCCAGCTTCCTACGCGTCGGGGGGCTGGCTGCTGATCTGCCCGAGGGTATCGAGCAGAAGATTACGGCCTTTCTCGATGATTTTCCCCGGCTGATAAAAGAATATGAGACCCTCCTCACCAAGAACATCATCTGGTTGAAGCGGACCAAAGGGGTGGGGGTCATCAGCCCTAAAGATGCCATCAATTGGGGTCTCACCGGTCCGGTCATCAGGGGATCGGGGGTTAAGTGGGACATCCGCAAGGCCATCCCCTATTCGAGCTATGATGACTTTACATTTGAGATCCCCACCGGGGAGAACGGAGACGTCTACGACCGGTACCTCGTGCGGCTGGAGGAGATGCGGCAGTCCGCCCGGATTGTGCGTCAGGCCTTACAGAAACTTCCCAAGGGGAGGATACTCGCGCGTGATCCCCGGCTGACTCCACCGGCGAAGACGGAGGTGGGGCAGGAGATCCATGCCCTGATCCGCCACTTCAAGCTCTTTGCCGAGGGGGTATCGCCACCCCCCGGTGAGGTCTACTGCAGCATCGAGAATCCCAAGGGTGAACTGGGATGGTATCTGGTGAGCGATGGGAGCAACCGGCCCTATCGCTATCGGATCCACACCCCGAGCTTTGTAAACGTAGCGGCCCTGCCGGAGATGATTAAGGGGCACCTGGTGGCCGACGTGGTGGCTGTCATCGGAAGTATCGATATCGTCTTAGGGGAGATAGATAGGTAGTAAATAAACTACCTCGCAGCGCTGCTGCGAGATGTTTAGGGGTCAAGGATGCAAGGGTTCAATCCCACCCAGCAATGTAAATTTAAGGAAGCGGGATGCCGCTGGCGGCAGGGTTCGAGTGAAAAGGATTCAAATGATCAGAGAATCACCGAGGGGATGTTTAGTGACCCTCTGGCCACTAGGACCCTCGACCCCTGGGACCCTATGCACAGCGACTCTTTTGGAGTTGAGCAGGAAACTCCTAGATATTGTATGTTGAGGTAAGAGTGAAAGACATGATTTTCAGTTATTGGGGAGGAAAGCTGAGCGACAACCGGCGCAAGACGGGAAAGAAGGCCGCTAAGGCGGCACGGTTGAAACTGCCCCCCGAATTTAAACCCGGCGTTCCGATCAAGGCCTTTGTCGGGTGGGACGGTTTTGCCATCCGGGACAAGAGCGCCAGCGTGGTAGATATGTGCCGGGCCTATATGGAGGCGGTGCAAGCGGTTTCATGTGGCAAGTGCTTTCCCTGTCGGGTCGGCACGAAGGTGATCAGCGAAATCCTCGAGCGGATCACCGAGGGTAAGGGGAGGATGAAGGATATAAACCAGATGGTTGTGCTCGGACGCTCCATCGTGGAGGGATCCAAGTGTCAGATCGGGCAGACCGGGCCCATTCCTTTGCTGGCGGCCTTAGAGCACTATCGCGGTGAATTCGAAGCAGTCATTAAAAACAAAAAAAAGGTCCCGCGCGGGGAGTACCAGGTAAAGCTCACCGCCCCCTGTATAAATGCCTGTCCGGCACACTTGGACATCCCCACCTACATAGAACGAATCGCCGAGGGAAACTTCCTCGACTCCCTGCGGGTCATCAGGGAACGGACCTGTCTGCCGGGGATTCTCGGGCGGGTCTGCGTCCGCCCCTGTGAGTCCAATTGTCGCAGGCTCAATGTGGATGAGCCCCTCGACATCAGGCACCTCAAGCGGTTTGTGGCCGATTACGAGTTGGAAAAGAAAAGAACGCCAGTTCTTCCGACCTCTCAGTGCAAGAAAGACAAAAAAGTGGCAATCATCGGGGCTGGCCCGGCAGGGCTGTCCTGTGCCTACTACCTGGCCCTCAAAGGGTATGGGGTTACCGTCTTTGAGCGGATGGATGAGCCTGGGGGGATGGCCGCTGTGGGGATACCCGACTATAGGCTCCCGCGCACCATCCTGCGCCGGGAGGCTGACATCATCACCTCATTAGGGGTCGAGATCAGATATAACACCGAGGTGGGCAAAGACATCACCATCAGCGCACTGAAGCAGGATTATGACGCCATCTTCGTCGGCGTGGGGGCACAATTGTCCATGCCCATGCGGGTCGAGGGAGAGGATGTAGGATATAAAGGCTTCATCCCCGGGGTGCAGTACCTCTACAGCATCAATAAGGGGGAGGATCCCTATCCTCAGGGGCAACGGGTGGTTGTGGTCGGAGGCGGCAATGTTGCCATCGATTGCGTACGCTCTTCCTTCCGGATAGAAAAGAAAGACGTCAACCTCCTCTACCGGCGTACCCGCAAAGAGATGCCTGCCGATGAAGTGGAGATCCACGACGCCGAGGAAGAAGAGGTGCGGTTCGAATACCTCTGCGCCCCCACCAAGATCATCGAACAGAAAGGGAAGGTGGTGGGGGTGGAGTGCATCAAGATGGAGCTCGGGGAGCCTGACGAATCAGGCAGACGCAGGCCGGTCCCTGTCAAGGGATCGGAGTTCGTAGTTGATACCGATATCCTGATCCCGGCCATCGGGCAGCGGGTCGATCTCTCCTTTATAGAGGGACAAGACGCGATCGAGGCCACCAAATGGTCCACCGTATCCTCGGACGATGCAACCTTTCAGACATCTCAACCTGGTATCTTCTCCGCTGGTGACTGTGTGACTGGTCCCGATGTCCTGGTGCGGGCGGCGGGGAATGCCCGTTTGTCCGCGGAGATGATCGACCGCTACCTTACTGGTGAAAAGGTGGAAATGAGCGATGACGAACGATTAGAGCGCTTAATGGCCGAGATCGGGGTCTACGATTCCGAGGAGACAATCGGGATCATCCCCGGGGGGAAGCGGGAGCAGTTGGGGATGCTTCCACCGGAGAGCCGAAAGTGGACCTTTGAGGAAGTAGAGAAGGGATTTCCCACCGATGCCGCCATGCGGGAGGCCGCTCGGTGTCTGCGGTGTTACCGCATCGGGATCCTGGCGATAGGGAAGTAAGATGGGTGATGCGACGGTCCAGATAACCATTGACGGCACAGAGCTCCAGGCGGAGGCCGACAAGACCATCCTGGAAGTGGCTCGGGCACACGGGATCTATATCCCTACCCTCTGTTATCATCCCCGGCTGCTTCCTATCGGGTCATGCCGTCTCTGCGTGGTGGAGATCGAGGGGGCGGACAGGCCCATGACTGCCTGCACCACCTTGGTGCAGGACGGGATTGTGGTCCGCACCCAGACGGAGCGGTTGAACCGCATCAGGCGTGACGCCCTCAAGCTTATCTTGACCTATCACCCCTTGGACTGCCCGCAGTGTGATGCCGCCGGCGCGTGTGAGTTGCAGAATCTCGTCTTTGCGTTCGGCATCGACCAGCAGGAGTATCGGGCAACGCGATCCACCCAGGGCATGAGGGAGTTTGCCACCCCCCTCATCAGACAGTGGGGAGATCGCTGCGTCATGTGCCTGCGGTGCATCAGGGCCGATCATGAGATCGTCCGAGCCCATGCCATCGACCTCGTGGGTACGGGGAACGAGGCCCGGGTCGAGGTAATAAACCCCGATGCCTGTATCTCCTGCGGGGAGTGCCTGCGGGTCTGCCCGGTGGGGGCCCTGACCGAACGGGTCAGCCGCATCAAGGCCCGCCCCTGGCAGTCTCAGAAGGTTCTTACCACCTGTCACTACTGTTCGCTGGGCTGCCAGTTGGAGCTCATTGTTTTCGAAAACAAGGTCATTGGGGTAACGACCCAAGAGGATGTAGGGGCCAACAGGGGTAACCTCTGCCAGCGAGGGATCTTTGGGTACGACTTCCTTCACCACCCCGAGCGGATCACCGTCCCCATGATCAAGGAGGCCGGTCAGTGGAAGGAGGTCCCCTGGGATGAGGCCCTCTCCTATGTCGCGGCCATGGTCAATAAGGTCATCCTATCCAGTGGCCCTGAGGCCGTGGGGGGATTGATCTCCCCGCGCTGTACCAACGAAGAGGCTTACCTCTTTCAGCGGTTCATGCGGGAGGTGGTGGGGACGAACAATATCGATAGCACCGGTCGGCTCTGTCTGGAGCCGTACCGTCTGGCCATACAAGAAATAGTGGGGAGGGATTATCTCCCCTTCACCCTTGATGATATCGTCCACAGCGACTGCATCGTTGTGGCCGGCGGGGATCTGGATGCGAACAATCATATTATCGCGGCCAACCGGGTGCGGGAGGCCCTCTGGAAAACCGGGGCGCGCCTCATCGTCCTTCATCCCCGACGGGGGAGATTGGCCGAAGAGGCGGATTGCTGGTTCCCCCTGCGCCCGGGGGATGAGGGGATTGTGGCCCTGGGATTGATCCATCTGCTCTTGAAGAAGAAAGAGAGCTGGGGACCGGCGGTTGATAAGATCTCGGGGTTCACAGAGCTCAAAGAAGCGGCTCAGAAGTTCACCCCCGCCTTCGTGGCGAAGGAGATCGGTGTCTCCCAAGACCTCCTCAAGGAGGCAGCGGATTACCTGGCCCAGGCGCACAGACCGGCCTTTGTTTGTTCCCCGCCGCTGGGGCAGGGGCCAGATGGGGTAGACCAGATCAAGGCGTTGGTCAATCTGGCGCTGCTGTGTGGTGCCTTTCCCGACGGCGGAGGGTTTCACTTTGTGGGACCTCAGAGCAACATGGTTGGTGCCGTTGAGATGGGGGGTGTACCGGGACTTCTTCCCGGATACCGCCCTGCCGAAGGAACGGGGCTTTCCGCCGTGGAGCAGTTTCAGGCGGCGGCCAAAGGAAAGCTCAAGGCCCTGTTTGTCGTGGGGGAGAACCCCCTCATCACCCTCCCCAGGGCCCTGGTGGAGGAGGGGCTCAAGGCCCTGGAATTGCTCGTGGTCCAGGATATGTTCCTTTCGGAGACAGCCGAGAAGGCCCATGTGTTCCTGCCGACCCTCTCTTTTGCGGAGTCGGACGGCACGATGACCAACTGCGAGGGGCGGGTCCAGCGGGTGCGCAGGGGCTTGGAGCCCCCTGACGACGTGCGGTGGACAGGTGAGATCTTATCGGATGTGACCTCTTACATGGGAAAAGAGATGCCTGCCGTATCTCCGGTAGGGGTCTTTGATGAGATGGTACAGGCCAATCCTCTTTATAAAGGAATGATATTTGAGCCGTCTGATGCCCAATGGCGTGCAGGCGAGGGGGGGGAGCTCTTAGAAAAGGCTGCATTCAGGATCGTCAAGGCCGAACGGCAAACAGATGAGAAGAATTATCCCTTTACCCTCTCCATAGAAGGCCTCTTCTCAAGCCATCTCATCGGCTCCGGCAATCAGAAGAGGGCCCAGGGGTTGGCGCAGGTTTCCCGTTCCTATCTAGAGATGAATGCCGCAGAGGCCAAGCAAATAGGCGTTGGTGACGGCGACCGCGTGCGGGTCCTCACCCCCTGGGGTGCGGTGGAGGTAGCGGTAAGGGGTTCAGAGGAGATGCGGAAGGGCGTCCTGTGCCTTTCGCTCTCCTTTTATGACGCGGATTACGCCCGACTGGTGGGTCCGCAGCTGGACCCCCGTTCCCTGGTGCCCTCTTACGGGTGGATACCTGCCAGGGTAGAAAAGGCGTAGGGAAGTGCGGATGGAACTGATTTATTTCTTGATCGAGAACATAGTAAAGGTAGTAATGGTCTTCGCCGTCCTGATGGGCGTGGTGGCCTACCTCACCCTGGCCGAGCGCAAGATCTTGGGGCGCATCCAGGTGCGCTACGGGCCCAATCGGGTGGGCCCCTTCGGCCTGTTTCAGCCCATCGCCGATGGGATCAAGGCCTTCTTCAAGGAGGATGTGGTCCCGGCCCGGGCTGACCAGACCCTCTTTGTCATCGCCCCCATGATCAGTATCACGGCGGCCATCTCACTCTTTGCCGTGATCCCCTTCGGCGAATACATTGACTTCTTGGGTAGGCGGATATCCTTCACCATTGCTAATCTGGACATCGGGTTGCTCTATGTCTTTGCCATCGCCTCGTTGGGGGAATACGGGGTCGTCCTCGGCGGCTGGTCCAGCTATAACAAGTATGGCCTCATGGGTGCCCTGCGGGCGGCGGCCCAGATGATCAGCTACGAGATTGCCCTGGCCCTTTCAGTGATGGGGGTCTTGATGATCTCGGGGACCCTCAATCTGGTCGAGATCGTCCAGCAGCAGGCCGGATGGCACTGGAATGCCTTCTATCATTTTCAATTTTTCCCGTTTATTTTTTATATCGTCTGTGCCCTTGCCGAGATCAACCGGACGCCCTTCGATATGCCCGAGGCGGAGGCGGAGCTGGCCTGCGGCTTTAACATCGAGTACAGCAGCATGAAATTCGCCCTCTTTTTTATGGCGGAGTACGCCCATCTGGTGGCGGTCTGCGCCATCGCCACCACCCTGTTTCTCGGGGGGTGGGACGGTCCCTTCAACCTGCCGCCTGCCTTGTCGTGGATCTGGTTTGCAGCGAAGACCGGCATCCTCGTGTACTTTTTTATCTGGCAGAGAGGGACCTTCCCGCGGCTGCGGTATGACCAGATCATGCGGTTCGGGTGGAAGTTCCTGCTGCCCTTGACCCTCGCCAATATATTTGGTACGGGGTTGTATATGGTCTTAACAGGATAAGAGAGTAATGGTTATCTCACTGTTAAAAGGAATATGGTGGTTCATAAAAGGAATAGGGCTGCTCGTGGCGAGTGTCTTTGCCCTGTTAAAGGGATTGAGGCTGACCTTCAGCAAGTTCTTTTCCCGTCCGGTGACCATCCGGTACCCCGAGCATAAGCGCGAGGTGGCCCCGCGCTGGCGGGGAATCCATTACTTTGAACGTGACGAAAAGGGTGATACCTGCTGTGTGGCCTGTGGGCTCTGTGTTGCCATCTGCCCCTCTCAGTGCATCCGCTTGGTGGCGGTTGAGTTGGATGGGGGGGGGCGGTATCCAGAGCAATATGAGATCAATACCGTCAGGTGTATCTACTGCGGTATGTGCGCTGAAGCCTGCCCGGTGAATGCCATCAAGCTGGGGAGGAACTACGAGTTTGTCGATTACCGGCGGGAAGACCTTGTCTTGGACAAAGGGAGACTCCTAGCCAATGCACCGAAGGAGGGATAGGTGATAGCGGGTAGCGTCTTTTATTGGATCGTTTTTATCGGGACCGCCCTGACCGCCATCTTTGCAGCGGTGATGGTGATTACCCGGCGCAGCCCCATCCACTCGGCCATGTTCTTGATCCTCAACTTTATCTGCATCGCCGTCCTCTACCTGCTGTTAAACTCCCAATTTATCGCCATTGTCCAGGTGATGATCTATGCCGGTGCCATCATGATGTTGGTGATCTTCGTTATCATGCTGCTGAATGTGGAGGAAGAGGAACAGCAAAAAATGCACGCTTCACCCGCCAAGGTAATAGGGGTGGTATTGGTTCTTATTCTCTTTGCGCAACTCATCTATGGGGTTGGTGTTCAGGTCTTGCCCGGGGAGTGGGGTGAGTTTACCCCTGAGCGCATGGCCCGGATAGGTGATATCAAGGCAATAGCAGGTCTCCTCTTTACAAAGTTCCTCTTCCCCTTTGAGATCGCCTCTATCCTCCTCTTGGTGGGGATCATCGGGGCGGTGATCTTGAGCAAAAAAGAGAGGTAACTGAGATGTTTTCCGGTGTGACACCCATATACTTTTTGTTTGTGAGCGCCGTGATCTTCGCCATCGGTGCGGTAGGGGTCTTGATCAGGAGGAACGCCATCGTCATCTTCATGTGCATCGAGATGATGCTGAGCGCTGTTAACCTCACCCTCATCACCGCCTCCCACTATCTGCAATCCCTGGATGGTGTCCTGATGGTTTTCTTCGTGATGACGGTGGCGGCGGCTGAGGCGGCCGTCGGTCTGGCCATCTTCGTCCTCCTCTTTCGCGGGCGGGGGACCATTAAGGTGGATGGTATAAACCTCTTGAAGTGGTGACGGGAGAACGTACGGTATGATCGAATTAGTGTGGTTGATACCCCTCTTTCCGGCCATCGGGTTTCTCTTTAACGGCCTGATCGGGCGGTGGTTCAATCTCGATAAACGAATCGTCAGCTGGGTGGCATGTTTTGCCTTGGGGCTGTCTTTTCTCTTTTCCATCCTGATCTTCTTCGCCCTCCTTAAGCTCTCTCCCGAAGCGAGGGCTGTGGTGCCCGACAGGGTCCTCTTCGACTGGATCGTGTCCGGGGGGCTCAAGACGGTCGTTGGGTACAAGGTCGATCCCCTCTCCATCATCATGGCTTTGGTGGTCAGCGGCGTGAGCTTTTTCATTCACATCTATTCCGTCGGGTACATGCACGATGACCCGGGGTATACCCGATACTTTGCCTTCCTCAACCTCTTTGTCTTCATGATGCTCACCCTGGTCTTGGCCAACAATTTCCTCCTTATGTTTGTCGGATGGGAGGGTGTGGGGCTCTGTTCGTATCTCCTCATCGGTTTTTGGTTCGACCGGGATGCCCCTGCCAATGCAGGTAAAAAGGCCTTTGTGGTCAATAGGGTGGGGGATTTCGGCTTCCTGTTGGCCATGTTCTTGATCTTTGCCCACCTCGGCACCCTGGAGTTCAACGGAGTTTTTGACGGAGCCCATTCCCTCGATATCGTCACCGTAACGCTCATCACCCTCCTGCTCTTTGTGGGGGCCGCAGGTAAGTCGGCCCAGATCCCCCTCTATGTATGGCTCCCCGATGCCATGGAGGGCCCCACCCCTGTCAGCTCGCTGATTCATGCCGCCACTATGGTTACCTCGGGGGTGTATATGATCGCCCGGTGCAACATCCTGTATACCATGGCCCCTGTCTCCATGGCTACTGTGGCCATTGTCGGTGCCGCTACGGCCATCTTTGCCGCCTCCATGGGGCTGTTGCAGTTCGATATCAAGCGGGTGCTGGCCTACTCCACCATCAGCCAACTCGGCTACATGTTCCTCGCGGTCGGCGTAGGGGCCTTCAGCGCGGGGATCTTCCACCTCATGGCCCACGCCTTCTTTAAGGGGCTCCTCTTTCTGGGGGCTGGGAGTGTGATGCACGCTATGAGTGGGGAGTTGGACATGAGGAACATGGGGGGAATCTGGAAGAAAACCCCCATTACCTTCTGGACCTTCTTGATAGCCACCCTGGCCATTGCGGGGATCCCCGGGTTCGCGGGGTTTTTCAGCAAGGATGAGATTCTCTGGCAGGCCTTCAGCAGCTCCCACGGCCACGTGTATCTTTGGTTAGTAGGTGCCGTTGCTGCGGGGATGACCGCCTTCTATATGTTCCGGCTTGTCTTCGTCACCTTCTTGGGGGGGTGCCGGGCCACAGATGAGGTAAAAAAACACATTCATGAATCTCCCTCCATCATGACTGTTCCCCTTATTGTCTTGGCCGTACTCTCGGTCATAGGCGGGTATGTGGGGATACCCCACGTCCTGGGGGGAAGGAACATCTTCCACGAGTTTCTCGCCCCGGTCTTGGGTGGACACCCTGAAGGGACGGCGCACGCTGCCTTTTCCTTAGTCAAATCCGCCTTTGCGAGCGGTGGTGCAGCAGAGGGGAGTGGCATCAACATGGAACTCCTTCTCATGGGTGTTTCCGTGGCCATTGCCATCATCGGGATCGGCATTGCCTTTTATCTCTATATCCTGAAGCCAGAGGTCCCCAAGCGCTTGGGCGAGCGGTTGAAGATCCTTTATACGATCGTTTTCAACAAGTACTATGTTGATGAGATTTATGAGGCCTGTTTTGTCAAGAGCACCAAGAAGCTCGGCACCTTCTTCTGGCGGGAGTTCGATGACGGGGTCATCGATCGGAGTGTAAATCTGGTGGGCGGGTTGATGCTCTGGCTGGGGCGGGTCCTGCGCAGGATCCAAACAGGCCGTGTGCAGGGTTACGCACTGGGCATCATCCTGGGTGCCGTGATAATCATCATTTTCTTGATCAGGTGAGGAGTTGTGCATGAACCTCGAGGGCTTTCCCATTCTGACAGCGGTCACGTTCTTCCCCCTGGCGGGGGCGATCCTGCTGCTCTTTGTACCTAAAGCTAAGGAAGAATTCCTCAAGTGGATGGCCTTGGGTATCTCCCTGGTGGAGTTTGTCATTTCTCTCCCCCTTTTCATCTACTTCAATGAGGGGGTGGCTGGGATGCAGTTCGTAGAACGGATTCCGTGGATCCGCGAGTGGGGGGTTACCTATTTTATAGGGGTCGATGGGATCAGCCTCCTGCTGATCCTCCTGACCACCTTCTTGACGGTCCTGTGCATCCTCAGCTCCTGGCGTTCAGTAGGACGGATGGTTAAGGAATACATGATCGTCTTCCTCATTCTGGAGACCGGGATGATCGGGGTGTTGGTCGCCCTTGATCTCATCCTCTTCTATGTCTTCTGGGAGGTCACCTTGATCCCCATGTACCTTATCATCGGGGTCTGGGGCGGACCAAGGAGGATTTACGCGGCCATCAAGTTCTTCCTCTATACGATGGCGGGGAGCGTATTGATGCTGGTGGCCATCCTCGCCTTGTACTTTCTCCATGGAAAGATCACCGGTGAGTATACCTTCGACGTGCTGAAGCTCTACCAGACGGTCCTGCCGATCAATACCCAGTACCTCATGTTTGCGGCCTTTGCCCTGGCCTTTGCCATCAAGGTTCCCATGTTTCCGTTTCACACGTGGTTGCCTGATGCCCACGTGGAGGCCCCTACGGCCGGCTCGGTGATCCTGGCCGGTGTTCTCCTGAAGCTTGGGACCTATGGATTCATCCGCTTTGCCATCCCACTCTTCCCCGTGGCCGCCTTCAAGGCTGCCCCCATCATATCGATCTTGGCCCTCATCGGGATCATCTACGGCGCCCTGGTCTCCATGATGCAGGACGACCTCAAGAAGCTGGTGGCCTTTTCCAGTGTGAGCCACCTCGGCTTCGTCATGCTGGGGATGTTTGCCTTCAACGTGCAGGGGGTACAGGGGAGTATCTATCAGATGCTCAATCACGGGGTGAGCACCGGTGCCCTCTTTTTGATCGTGGGGATGGTCTATGAGCGGAGGCACACGAGGATGATTGCCGATTTCGGCGGGCTCGCTCAGGTGATGCCGGTCTTTGCCACCTTTTTTATGATTGTGGCCCTCTCCTCTATCGCCTTGCCCGGCACAAATGGTTTTGTGGGTGAATTCCTGATCCTGTTGGGGGCTTTTAAGGCTAACAACGTCTACGGCATCCTCGGCGCCACGGGGGTGATCTTAGCGGCGGTCTACATGCTCTGGATGTTTCAACGGGTGATGTTCGGTGCGATCACGCACGAGGAGAACCGGGCTCTCAAGGATCTCAACCTCAGAGAGATCGTGACCCTGGTGCCCATCATCATTATGATCGTCTGGATGGGGGTCTACCCCACGTTCTTCTTCAAGAAGATGGAGCTCTCGGTGCAACGCTTCCTGTATGATGTCAAGGCGCGGTCTGCGGCCGCGACGACAGCAGCTCCCCCTGAAAGCGGACCGGTTGTGATTGAACAGGAGCACGATACGATGATCCAACCCGTGACGGAACAAGAAAAGGAGTAGGAGGGAGATGGAGTTCTTTCAGGTTCAGTTTTCAACGTCAGATCTGCTGATAATTGCCCCGGAGGTGGTGCTGACCGGCTTCGCCCTGTTGATCTTGCTCATCAGCGCCTTTGTTCGTGGGGAGCGGAGGGGTTTCCTCGGCTATACCGCCCTTGTGGGGGTGATCGGTGCCTTAGTCTCCCTCTATTGGGGTATCGGCAGGGAGGCGAGTGCCTTCAGCGGCATGGTGAACCTCGATCCTTTCTCCTTTTTCTTTAAGGTCATGATAGCGATCATCGCCCTGTTGACCATCTTGTCCTCCCTGGCATATGCCAAGCGGGAGGGGATAGATTTCGGCGAATACTACGTCTTGGTCTTATTCGCCACCGTGGGTATGATGTTGATGGTCTCAGGGGCCAATCTTCTCATTATTTTTCTGGGGCTCGAGGTAATGTCCATCTCCATCTATGTCTTGGCTGGCATCATGCGGGATGATGCGAAATCGGTTGAGGCGGCATTTAAGTACTTTTTATTGGGTGCTTTCGCCTCGACCTTTCTCCTGTACGGCATCGCCCTGATCTATGCCTCCACCGGCACCCTCGATCTGGGTGGGATCGGTCGGGTCCTGGCAGAACGGACGTGGATCAGCGGCCTCCCTATTCTCATCACCGGGCTCGCCCTGCTCATCGTGGGGTTTGGATTCAAGATCGCCCTGGTCCCCTTTCATATGTGGACCCCTGACGTCTATGAGGGCGCCCCAACCTCCATCACCGCCTTTATGGCCACGGGGGTCAAGGCCGCAGGTTTCGCCGCCTTTGTACGGGTCTTCCTCTATGCCTTGCCATCACTGCAGCCCTACTGGACGGAGATCATGTGGATCTTGGCAGTGGCCACCATGACGGTGGGGAACATCATCGCACTCTCTCAAAGCAATATCAAGAGAATGCTCGCCTACTCCAGCATCGCCCATGCGGGCTATATCCTGGTCGCCTTTGTGGCCGGCAACGCACTGGGTCAATCGAGCATCCTCTTTTATCTTCTGGCCTATGTCTTTATGAACATCGGGGCCTTTACCGTGGTGATCCTGCTGGGGAAGAAGGGGGAGGAGAATACCCTGATCAGCGATTATGCGGGACTCGGGTTGCAGCACCCCCTCCTGGCGGTTGCTATGGCCATCTTCATGTTCTCCCTGGCAGGGGTGCCCCCGATGGCCGGTTTTATGGCTAAGTTCTATGTCTTCAGCGCAGCGGTGAAGGCCGGCTATTATTGGCTGGCAGTCATCGGTGTCTTGAACAGCGCTGTTGCCGCCTATTATTACCTCAGGGTGCTGATATACATGTACTTCCGCGAACCGGAGAGGGAGCTGACTATTGGAGGCTTCTCACCCGCTGCTGTCCTGGCCATCATTATATCGGTATGGGGGGTATTGCATATTGGTATCCTGCCCTCGGCATTTCTGGCCTTGGCCCAGCGGTCCATCCAGTTTTTGTTGTGAGCGGGTATCCTGCAATTCTCTCTCTAACATAGATATAATGGAGGCAAAAGCGTTGCATAATTAATTTCCGCCTCATTGACAGGGTGGGAAAAGGTGGAGTAGTGTAGATATAATTTGTTATGCAACTTTGGGAAATTAAGGGCATATTAGAAGCTGAAGTGCTTTGGGAGCCTGTCGATCTCCAACTTGAGATCGAGACGGCGGAAGCCGCCGATCTGATGAGCGATGTCCTGACCCAAAGTATTGGCGGGGAGCTTTTAGTCACGGGTTTGATCAACTCCCATGTCATCCGGACAGCGGAGATGGTCGATATCAAGGCTATCACCTTCATCCATGGCAAGAAGCCAGATGAGAAGACTATTGCACTGGCCAAGCAAAAGGGTATCCCTTTATTGACCACAAAACTCTTTCTGTTTGAGGCTTGCGCCAGGCTGGCCATGCGAGGACTGACCGGCAGTTCAGGGACCATCTGGTGAGCACGCATCGATGGCAGAGCGCGCACTCGAATGGGAGTATGAGATTGAGGGGAAGGACTTCAGGAATGCCGGGAAGGTCTCGAGCAAGGTCAAGGAGATCATGAAGGAGCTCGGCTTCGATCCGGATTTCGTGCGGGGGGTGGCCATTGCCTCCTATGAGGCGGAGATGAATGTGGTCTGCCATGCGGAGAAAGGGACGCTGCAATTCGCCATCCTCCCCGAGGGGCTGAAGATTGTGGTAAAAGATAGAGGCCCTGGCATACCCGATATCAATTTGGCCATGCAGGAGGGATACTCCACCGCATCTTTGGAGATCAGGGAAATGGGGTTTGGTGCGGGGATGGGGCTTCCTAATATGAAAAAGAACACCGATGAGTTGAACATCGTCTCCACGGTGGGGGAGGGGACGGTGGTGGAGATGCTCATCAGGTCCCCCCGCTTCAGACAAGGATCATGATGAAGCGATTGTATGGAATTATCTCCATCGATGAGGACAAATGCCAGGGGTGTGTCAACTGCATTATGTCCTGCCGCACCGAGGCCATCAGGATTTTTGAGGGAAAGGCCAGAATCATTACCAATCGATGCATCTATTGTGGCAAGTGCTTTCGCGATTGCCCTGAGCATGCCATAACCTCCCGGACCCATGGCCTGGAAGACCTCAAGCAGTATAAGTATACCATCGTTATTCCCAGTTCCACCATCTATTCGCAGTTCCCCGGGGAGGATGCCCCCAACAGAATTCTCTGCGCGCTCAAGGCCCTCGGTTTTGACGATGTCTATGAGGAGGCGGTAGGGGCGGAGGAGGCAAGTATCGCCACCCAGGAGTACCTCAAGGAGTATCGAGGCCCGTATCCCCTCATCTCCTCCCTCTGCCCAGCTATCATCAGATTGATCCAGATCAGGTTCCCCAATTTTGTCGATCAGATCAACCCCATTGAACTCCCCGCTGAGATTGTGGCCAAAGGTATCAGGAAGCAAAAGGCCAAGGAACGGGGGGTGCAGGGAAAGGAGTTGGGGATCTTCTACTTGGTACCCTGCCCGGCCAAGATGGTGGCAGTGGCAAAGACGGAGACAAAGGAACGGTCATATATCGATGGAGTCATATCCATCTCCGACATATACGGAGAGTTGTTAACAGCCTTGAGGGAGGTGAGCGAAACGGAGGATCTACAGAAGGCCAGCGGTGCGGGGATCGGATGGGCGGTGAAGGGGGGGGAGATTAGGGAGCTGGAGCCACGACGGTGGCTGCGAGGTGACAAGGAGAGTATTGTGGTTGACGGGATCAAGAACGTCATCAATGTCCTTGACGAGATAGAGAACGGCAAGCTGCGCAACGTAGAGTTCGTCGAGGCCAGGGCCTGCCCCGAGGGGTGCGTTGGAGGGGCCTTGACAGTGGGTGACCGCTATGTGTCGAGGGGAAGGATTCGGAAGCTGATGCTCAGGAATAAGAAGGAATCGATTGTAAACCGGGAGGAGGTAGTAAAGCTTTTCAAGGAAGGATATTACTTCTTTAAGAAGGGGTTGAAGCCGAAACCCTTTGCCAGCCGCCTGGATCCCGATCCTCTCAAGGCCGTGGAAAAGATGAAGTTGCGGGATGAGATCCACGCCTCTCTCCCCGGTTTGGATTGTGGGGCCTGCGGTGTCCCCAACTGCCGTGCCTTGGCCGATGACGTCGTGCAGGGGAGGGCGGAGATAACCGACTGCATCTTCAAGTGGCGGGAAGGGGTCAAGGATCTAGCCCGAGAGGTCATGCAGTGGGCGGAGAAACGGCCTCATTCCCTGCCTAAGAGGGGGAAATGAAACTTGTAAACGTTGTCGATGAACTTGCGCTCGCTGTCAAGACAGCCCAAGGGGGGCTCGACAGGGAGGTACAAGGGGGATATGCGAGCGACCTGCTCAGCGATGTCATGGCCAACAGCCAGGAGGGGGATATCTGGGTGACCATCCAGGGGCACCCGAACATCGTGGCGGTGGCTACCTTGCGGGACCTGGCAGGGGTCATCCTGGCCAACGGCAGACAGCCCGATGCGGAGACCCTCCAACGGGCCGAGGAGGAGGGCATTCCCATTCTATGCACCCCCTTACCGACCTATGAGGTTGTGGGCAGGCTCTATAGCCTGGGCATTCATGGCCAAGGGTAATGGTGAGTGTCTATGCCTCAGATCTCCATGTCCACACCTGTCTTTCTCCGTGTGCGGACGAAGAGATGTCGCCGAGCAACATCGTGCACACGGCACGTGAGGCATCAGTGGACATCATCGCCGTTACCGATCACAATTCGGGCAAGAACGCCCGGGCGGTAAAGGAGGCGGCAGTTGAGCTTCCGCTCACCGTCATTGCAGGGATGGAGGTTCAGAGCAGAGAGGAGGTCCACCTCCTTTGTCTTTTTGGGAGCGTGGAGATCCTTGAAGAGTGGGATGCCTTTATCTATGAACACCTCCCCGATGTGCGCAACGACCCTGAGGTCTTCGGATATCAACCGATCGTTGATAAAGAGGGGTATGTTTTGCGCT
Source organism: uncultured Thermodesulfobacteriota bacterium (assembly GCA_964459135.1). GTDB lineage: Bacteria > Desulfobacterota > B13-G15 > B13-G15 > RBG-16-54-18 > CAYWLI01. The sequence goes on from CAYWLI010000004.1 coordinate 35,106, forward strand.
TTGAGGAAAAATTATTGATCAACTCCCTCGATCTCTCTCTGGAGGAGGTTATAAAGGGCGTTGCGGATAGAGATGGGATCTGTATTCCTGCCCATGTGGATCGGGAGGCCTTCAGTATTATCGGGCAACTGGGGTATATACCCCCGGATCTACCCGTAGCCGCCGTGGAGATCACAGGAGACCAGAGAGACATGGTGCCAGAAGGATATGAAGTGGTGACCGCCTCTGACGCCCATTTCTTGCGTGCAATCGGGACCAAGAGAACTCTCTTTCTACTGGAGGCCCCTACGCTTGAGGAGATTCGCCGAGGTCTCAGGAGAGAGGGGGGACGACGCATAACAGAGCTTTCATGATTCCGTATGCAAGACCTCTCGTTGCACATACTGGACATCGTGGAGAACGCCATTGCCTCCGAGGCTTCTCACGTGGCGATACGGATTACAGAGGACCCGGAGGCAAACCAGATGATCGTGGAGATTGAGGATGACGGGGAGGGGATTCCCCCCCATCTTTTAGAGAAGGTGGTTGACCCCTTTTTTACCACCCGCACCACCCGCAAGGTCGGCCTTGGGTTGTCTCTGCTGAAACAAGCTGCCCAGGCGTGCGAAGGAGACCTCCAGGTCCAATCCCTCCAGGGGAAAGGGACCCTGGTGAGGGCGAGCTTCCGCTACAATCATATCGACCGCAAGCCCCTGGGGGACATGGCCAGTACGATAATAACACTCATTGTGGGAAACCCCCAGATGGACGTTCACTATGTCCACCGTAAAGGGGATAAGACCTTTTGTTTCGATACCGTTGATCTTAAACGGGAACTGGATGATGTCCCGATAGATCATGCAAAGGTAGTCCAGTTTGTCAGGGAAGAGATCCTTAAGGGATTAGAGGAACTGGGGCACCTTTTTTAAGAGGGGTTGTGGTGAAAAGGATTATGATGCCTTCGCCTCGTTGTTTTACCTTGACCTCGTCTTAAAAATGAGATAAATTTCACTTTCTTTGTAAGCAGTTATAGGCGAATAAAAAGGGGAGGAGAAGAGCGAGAGTTGTCTCTTGTTACGTTCTGAGTTATCCCTCACCATTTCTCCTCTCTGGTTGACAATTCGAATCATCATATGAAGGAGAAAGGCAATGGCTGTTCGACAGGCACAGGTCTCGGATGAGCTGCTCGAAGAGTTTTCCCAGGAACAACTCCAGCAGGTAGATGCCATCATCGAGAAATATCGCGGAAAACCCGGTTCTCTCATTCCCGTCTTGGAGGAGATCCAAGGGGTGTTGGGGTATCTCCCCAATGAGATCCAGCATCGTATTGCCGAGGGTCTCAACCTCCCCCAGAGCCAGGTCTTCGGCGTGGTGACCTTTTACTCATTTTTCACCATGGTCCCCCGCGGGAGGCACACCATCCGCGTCTGCATGGGAACCGCCTGTTACGTGCGGGGAGGGAAGAAGAATCTCGACCGCCTGGTGCAAGGTCTGGGCATCGATGCCGGTGACACCACACCGGATCGTCGGTTTTCCCTCGAGACCATCCGCTGTCTGGGGGCCTGCGGTCTCGCCCCGGTGATCGTGATAGATGAGGATACCTTTAAGCAGGTGAAGGTGCAAAAATTACATGCAATGCTGGAACGATATGACTAGGCCGTCGCCTATTCATGCAAGGAGGGGGCAATGCCGAAGATAAAGGTTGAGGATCTCAAGAGAATAAAGGAAGAAGTACAGAGGGCTACTTCTCTCAGAGAAGGGGGTAAGCGCGTGAAGGCAACCGTCCACATGGGGACCTGTGGGATCGCCTCAGGGGCCCGGAAGGTCCTCAATGCCCTGGTCAGCGCCATAGAGGAAGAGGGGGTCCAGGATATCATGGTGACCACCTCGGGTTGCATCGGGATCTGCAGCAAAGAGCCTCTGGTGACTGTGGAGGTATTGGGGGAAGAGCCCATTACCTACTCTGAGATGGACGAAAACAAGATGCGGCAGGTTTTTAAGAGGCACATCATCGATGGTGAGGTACAGAGGCAGTTCGCCCTGGCCAAAGGGCTGGAGTAGCTAGCATAGGAAAAGGGAGGAAGTAGTCGCATGAAGATATTCCGCTCGCATATCTTGGTGTGTGGTGGCACAGGGTGTCACTCCTCAGGAAGCGCGGAGGTAATAAAGGCCTTTGCCTTTGAGGTGGAAAAACGGGGATTAAAGGATGAGGTCCAGATCGTGGAGACGGGGTGCAATGGCTTTTGCGCCCAAGGGCCCATTGTGGTGATCTACCCTGAGGGGATCATCTACATGCAGGTCTCCGCCGAGGATGCCGCCGAGGTCATCGGGGAACACATCCTCAAAGGGAGGCCGGTGGAGCGCCTCTTGTACCGCGAGCCCGTTACCGAAGAGATCATCCCTTACATGAACGATATTCCCTTCTTCGGTCTCCAAGAGTTACGAGTGCTGCGCAACCGGGGGCTGATCGATGCTGAGCGGATAGATGAGTATATCGCCCGGGACGGGTACCTTGGGGTATCCAAGGCCCTCCTGGAGATGACTCCTGAGGAGATTATCGAGGAGGTGAAAAAGTCAGGGCTCAGGGGCAGAGGGGGAGGGGGATTCCCCACGGGCATGAAATGGCAGTTCGCCTCCCAATCGCCGGGAGAGGTGAAGTATGTCTTGTGCAACGCCGATGAAGGGGACCCTGGGGCCTTTATGGATCGAAGTGTGCTGGAGGCAGATCCTCATGCCGTTTTGGAAGGGATGATCATCGCGGCCAGGGCCATCGGGGCACATGAAGGGTACATCTACTGCCGTGCCGAGTATCCCCTGGCGGTCCATCGCCTGAATATCGCCATCAATCAGGCGCGGGACTACGGTCTGCTGGGCGATGATATCCTCGGTTCCGGGTTCGCATTTGATTTGGAGGTCTATCAAGGGGCTGGTGCCTTCGTGTGCGGCGAGGAGACGGCGCTGATGGCCTCTATTGAAGGGCGTCGCGGCATGCCACGCCCTCGCCCCCCCTTTCCGGCCCAGCAGGGTCTCTGGCAAAAACCCACGATCCTTAATAACGTGGAGACCTATGCCAATATCGCCCAGATCATCATCCAGGGAGGGGCTTGGTACGCCGGCATCGGGAGCGAGGGTAGCAAGGGGACAAAGGTCTTTGCCCTCACCGGAGATGTCAATAACATCGGGCTGGTGGAGGTCCCCATGGGGACGACCATTGGCACTATTATCTTCGATATCGGCGGTGGCATCCCGAAAGGGAAGCGTTTCAAGTCCGCCCAGCTCGGGGGACCTTCAGGGGGGTGCATCCCGGCACAGCACCTCAACACCCCCACCGATTACGAGGCCATCACCCAGATCGGGGCCATCATGGGATCGGGGGGCCTTATTGTCATGGATGAAGATACCTGCATGGTGGATGTGGCCCGCTTTTTTATGGACTTTTGCCAGGATGAATCCTGCGGCAAGTGCGTCCCCTGTCGGGTGGGGACGAAGAAGATGTTGGATATTCTTACTGATATTTGTGAAGGGAGGGGCAAGGAGGGGGACATCGAGCTGCTGGAGGAGATGGCGGCCATGATCAAAGACTCGGCCCTGTGCGGATTGGGGCAGACGGCACCCAATCCGGTCCTCTCCACCATCCGCTACTTCAGAGATGAGTATGAGGCCCACATCAGGGACAAGCGGTGTCCCGCCTCGGTATGCTCGGCCCTCTTTAAATCCCCCTGTCAGAACACCTGTCCGGTAGGGATGGATGCCCCGGCCTACATCGCCCTCATCAGGGCGAACCGCCTGGCAGATGCCTATAAGGTGTTGCTGCGGACCAACCCCTTTCCGAGCGTCTGCGGGAGGGTGTGCGACCACCAGTGTCAGACCAAGTGTCGCCGCGGGCAGCTGGACGAGCCGATCGCCATCAAGTTCCTCAAGCGGTACATCACCGACCACGCCGCAAGACCCACAATCGAGCCGGTGCCCGTGACCAGAAAGGAACGAATCGCGGTGGTGGGAGGGGGGCCTGCGGGTCTCACCGCGGCCAGAGATCTTGCACAACGGGGGTACAGCGTGACGGTATTTGAAGAACTCCCCCACCTGGGCGGGATGCTGCGATACGGGATACCCGAATACCGGCTCCCCCGTGCAGTCCTGGAGCGGGAGATCGACGATATCCGGACCCTCGGGGTCCAGTTCAGGACCAACACGAGGGTGGGGAAAGATATCCCATTTAAGGATCTGCGCAAGGAGTACGATGCGCTCTACCTGGCTGTCGGCGCCCACCAGAGCCAACGCCTGCGGATTGCGGGTGAAGAGCTCAAGGGGGTCTACGGCGGGGTGGAGTTCCTGCGGCAGATAAATCTCGGCAACGGCGTCGAGGTGGGCAGCAGGGTGGCTGTTGTCGGGGGTGGAAACTCCGCCATCGATGCAGCCCGGTCGGCCCTGCGCAAGGGCGCCCAGGACGTCGTCATCCTCTATCGGAGACTGAGACAGGATATGCCCGCCCAGGCCGAGGAAGTGGCGGCGGCCGAAGAGGAGGGTGTCAAGATACATTTTCTCGTGAACCCCTCCGAGGTCATCGGCGTCAAGGATAAGGTCGTAGGGGTGAGGTGTCAGCGCATGCGGTTGGGTGTATTCGATGCCAGTGGGAGGCGCCGCCCTGAGCCCATTGAGGGATCGGAATTTGTGCTCGATGTGGATATGCTTATCGCTGCCGTCGGGCAGGTCCCTGATTGCTCTTTCCTGCCCAAGGACATCCCCGTCACGAAAGGGAATACCATTGAGGTCAACGGTGGGGGAGAGACGCAGACCCCTGTAGCAGGGGTTTTTGCCGGTGGTGATGCAGTCACCGGAGCGGCCACTGTTATTAAGGCCATCGCTGCCGGCAAGGAGGCCGCTCGCCAAATCGATGCCTCCATTCGGGAGCAGAACGGGGAGGCGCCATACCGGGGGCCTGAGGAGGCGTGGATCGATATCCCCCAGACCATCGATGAGGAGGCTCAGGAGCAGCCTCAGACCCTGATGCCCGAAATAGAGGGGAATAAGCGAATAGGCTCCTTTGGGGAGGTGGAGTTGGGTTATCCCGAAGAGGAGGCCCTCAAAGAATCAATGCGGTGTCTTCGCTGTGACATGGAACTCTAACAGGTCATACAGTCTTTTCGAGGGAGGTTGAGATGAGCAATACCGTAACAGTCACCATCGATGGGGTGGAGGCACAGGCCCAGAGAGGTGAGACCATATTGGAGCTCGCCACCAGGCTGGGCATCCATATCCCCACCCTCTGCTATCACCCCCGGCTCCCCATAGCAGGGTCATGCAGGGTCTGTGTGGTCGAGGTTGAGGGGGCGCGGGCCCTGGTTGCCTCCTGCGCCTTCCCCATAGGGCAGGAGGGGATGGTGATCAAGACTGATACCGAGCGGGTTAAAGCGGCCCGGCGCATGGCAGTGGAGCTGTTGCTTGCCAGCGGCGACCACAACTGCCTGCTGTGTGAGTCCAACGGGCACTGTGAACTTCAGGACCTGGTCTACGAGCTCAAGATCGAGCGGCCCCGGTTTCCCGCCGAGTCCCCCGGTCATTCCCTGGATGATTCCAATCCCATGATCTTTCGGGATTTGAACAAATGCATCCTGTGCGGGCGATGTGTGCGGGCATGCAACGAGGTCCAGGTCAACCAGGTGATCGATTTCGGCTACCGGGGGGCGCGGACCAAGATCGTTACGGCGGAAGACCGGAATTACGCCGAGTCCAATTGCGTCTTTTGCGGTGAGTGCGTGCAGGTTTGCCCGGTCGGGGCGCTGGTGGAGAACAAGGCCCGATTTGCCGGCAGGCCCTGGGATATACAAAAGGTCCCCACCACCTGCACCTACTGCGGGACCGGGTGCACCATCGACCTCAATATCGTCGACGGCAGGGTGGTCAAGATCACGGGCAACGAGGAGGGGATAGCGAACCAGGGGAGTCTCTGCGTCAAGGGGAGGTTCGGGTATGAATTTATCCATCATAAGGATCGCTTGACCACACCCCTGATCAAAGAAAACGGTCAGTTCCGGGAGGCCACCTGGAATGAAGCGTTGGACCTCACGGCGAAGAGGCTTGGTCAGATCAAGACCCAGCACGGGCCGGACGCCATCGGGGGCTTCAGCTCGGCTCGCTGTACTAATGAAGAAAACTACCTGATGCAGAAGTTTATGCGCGCGGTGATCGGCACCAACAATGTCGATCACTGCGCCCGGCTCTGACACTCCGTCACGGTGGCAGGTCTTGCCGCCGCATTCGGCAGTGGTGCCATGACCAACTCCCTGGCGGAGATTGCCAATAGTGAAGTAATGTTCCTCATCGGGACCAACACCACGGAGAATCACCCCGTGGTCGCCATCAAGATGAAGCAGGCGGTGACCAGGGGAGGGGCCAAGCTGATCGTGGCCGACCCACGGGAGATCGATATGACCCGCTTTGCAGACATCTGGCTGCGCCAGACCCCGGGGACCGATGTCGCCCTCATCAACGGCCTGATGCACGTGATCATCGAGGAGGGGCTCTACGACGAGGAATACGTGCGGAGCCGGACCGAGGGTTTTGAGGAGATGCGGGAGGTGCTCAAGCGCTATACCCCCCAGTTCGTGCAGGGGATTACCGGGGTGCGGCAGGATGACCTGTGCAAAGCTGCCCGCCTCTATGCCGGGGCCAAACGGGGATCCATCTTTTACGCCATGGGGATCACCCAGCACATCACCGGCACCGATAACGTGAAGTCCCTGGCCAACCTGGCCATGCTCTGCGGCAATGTGGGGATTGAGTCAGGGGGTGTGAACCCCCTCAGGGGCCAGAGCAACGTACAGGGTGCCTGTGATCTCGGGGCCCTCCCCAACGTCTATACCGGCTATCAGCGGGTGACCGATGAGGCGACACGCGAGAAATTCGCGAAGGCCTGGGGCGTTAAGGGGCTCCCCGCTGAGGCAGGCCTTACAGCGACGGAGATGATACCGGCCGCTGCCAGGGGCGATCTCAAGGCCCTGTATATTATGGGGGAAAACCCCATGGTGAGCGACCCCGATCTCAAACACGTGGAAGCGAGTCTCGCAAACCTCGCATTCCTCGTGGTCCAGGATATCTTTCTGACCGAGACGGCCCAGATGGCCGATGTGGTGCTGCCGGCCACCTCCTTTGCCGAGAAGGACGGGACCTTTACCAATACCGAGCGCAGGGTCCAGCAAGTGCGCAAGGGGGTAGAACCCCCTGGAGATGCGCGGACCGACTGGGAGATCATTGCCGACCTCGCCACCAGCATGGGCTATGAAATGAAATATCGGTCTGCCGAGGAGATATTCCACGAGATCACCCAGCTTACTCCGAGCTATGCCGGTATCAGCTATAAGCGATTGGCGAAAGAAGGGGGGCTCCAGTGGCCGTGTCCTACCCCCAAGCATCCCGGCACCCCCTATCTGCACAAGGACAAGTTCGTCAGGGGCAAGGGGCTTTTTCACGCCATCGAGTTCATCCCCCCGGCGGAGCTGCCGGATAAGGATTACCCCCTCATCCTCAGCACCGGGCGGGTCCTCTATCACTTTCATACCGGGAGCATGACGCGCCGGGATGAGGGCCTGAACTTCCGCTACCCCCAGGGGTATGTGGAGGTGAGCCCTGTCGATGCCATGGAGATGGGGGTGGAGGATGGAGAAAAAGTCCGAGTCGCCTCACGCAGGGGGAAGATCGAGATACCGGTGCAGGTGACCCCTCGGTCGCCCCAGGGGACGGTCTTCATCCCCTTTCACTTCTTCGAGGCGGCAGCCAATAGGCTCACCAATACTGCATTGGATCCCATCGGCAAGACCCCCGAGTTTAAGGTGTGCGCTGTGAAGGTGGAAAAGCTGGGATAAATAGGACCTTATTTTTTGATAAACTGTAATACGTGTTCGGCAGTGAGTTCTGCCCGGTGGACGCAGTCGCTGATGCCGATTCCCTGATAGGCGCTGCCGGTGAGGAAGAGGCCGGGATAGTTCGAGAGCCCCTGTTCGATGCGGGCGAGTCGCTCCTCGTGTCCCAGGGTGTACTGGGGCATGGACTTTTTCCAGCGGTAGATCCTGGTGAGGATAGGCTCAACGGTGATCCCCAGGATCTCCTCGATATCCTCTCTCACCGCTGCCAGCAGCTTTGAGTCTGTCCACGCAACGATATCTTCATTCTTTGCGCCGCCCACAAAACAGCGCAGCAGGGCCTTCCCCTGCGGCGCCCGTCCGGGGAACTTGACGGAGCTAAAGGTCGCGGCCATGATCTTGTGCCCCTCCGGGCGGGGCACCACAAACCCGTAGCCGTCGAGGGGATGCTTGATATACGAGCGCTCATAGGCCAGGTTGATGGTGGCTGTGGAGCAGTAGGGGATGGTATTGAGCTGTCGGGCGATATCCTTGTCCATACCCTGCAGGAGCTTTGCCGTTTCAAAGGCCGGTGTTGCCATCACCACGGCGTCTGCCTCCAGGGCCCTCTTCTTGCCCTTTATGCTCAGGCGGTATGCAGGTTTTCCCGTTGATGTTTCCGCGGTCTGTTCAATGTTTACGACCTCCTGCCCCAGGGAGCAGATATCAGGGGGGAGGGTATTTTTGAGGGTCGAGATCATCCCCTCCATCCCCTCCCTCAGGGTGAGAAACATAGTATAGCGGGCGGGTGTGTTGGCGAATTGCTTCTTCCTCTGTCGCATCCCCCAGATAAGGCTGCGATGGTCCCACTCCAGGTCGATAAAGCGGGGGAAGGTGCTCTTAAGGCTCATGGTCTCCGGGTCTCCCGCGTGGATACCCGCTACTAAAGGCTCGGCGATCCGTTCCAGGGCCTCCCTTCCCAGGCGGCGGCGGACGAAGCCCGCCAGGCTTTCCTCCTCGTCTGATCTCTTCCGGGGGATGATGAGATCGAGGCCCATGCGCATCTTTCCGAAGACACTAAAGAGGGAGCTCGTAACGAAGGGCCACAGGCTGGTGGGGGCCAGGAGCATGAAACCCTCGGGGATCTCATGGAGTTCCCCTCCCCAGAGAATGAAGGTCCGGCGGAACTCCTGGTTGGTGCCGACCACCTCCCCCTCCAACCCCAATTCCCGGCAGAGTCTCAGGGCCCAGGGTTTTTCCGAGATGAAGCAATCAGGTCCGCCTTCCATGAGGAAGCCATCGGCCTCCTCGGTGAGGATGGAGCCGCCCATACGCTGCTCCTTTTCGAGGAGCGTTATTTCCAGGAGTTGCCCCGCCTGTTGGGCAAGCTTGTGGAGATAGTAGGCGGTGCTGAGACCGGCGATGCCGGCACCGATGATGGCGACCCGCTTCATTTTTCCTTTCATTGTTTCGGCAGCGCCCCCTCCACAAGTTGGACAAGCACCTCGATCAGTTCCGGTGCGTCGTTCAGGCAAGGGGTCCTGATGATCTCGATACCCCGTTCATCCGCCCACGCCTTAAGGGTTATGTCCAGATCATACAGGGTCTCCAAATGGTCAGTGATAAAGCCGATAGGGCATATCAGGGCCTTGTGAAAGCCATCCTTAATGAGGTCTTCCAGGATCGTCTCCGGATCAGGCCCTAACCAGTATTCCCTCTCCCCTGCTCGGCTCTGAAAGGCGAGGTGCCAGCGCAGGGGGCCGGTTGTTTCGATGATCCCCTTGATCGTTTCCTCCAATTGACGCTCGTACGGTGATGCTGAGGCCGCATCTTTCGGGAGGCTGTGGGCCGTGAAGATCACGGGTATCTTGTCTTTTCTCTCACCCATGCCCTCTATCGCTTCTGCAATCTTTGTGGCCCAGGCCGCGCAGAGGCCGGGATGGGCATGCCAGTCATAGGCTTCGATGAGATCCATTTTTCCTTCCGACTGGACCACGATCCGTTTTACCTCTGCATAATAGTCCTCAGAAGAGAAAGATGAGCGGTAGGGGGAGAGACTGATGAGGATCAGTCGGGAGATTCCCTCCTTGACTATCTCCTCCAGGGCCTCGGCGATGAGAGGGCGGCTGTAGCGCATCCCGCAATAGACTGACACAGGCCTTCCCTTCTTTTTTAACCCCCCTTCCAAGGCCCTGGCCTGGCGCAGGGTCATTTCGGGCAGGGGTGATCCCCCGCCGATGGCCTGATAGCGCCTCCGCAGCCCTTCGATGTGTTTAGGCGATGGTTCCCTCCCTAGGAGCTTCTTCAGGAAGGGCCCCACCTCGTCCAAAGATCGGGGGCCGCCAAAGGCCAGCAACAAAACAGCGGTGCGGGACAGGGCAGCCTCTTTGTGCATCTATCTCTTGCTGAGGCGGTGCACCGCCTCCACCATGGTGATGACGTTCGCTTCGGGTGTCTTGGGCAAGACCCCATGCCCCAGGTTGAAGATGTGTCCAGGTCTGCCCTTGGCTTTTTCGAGGATCTCCCCAACCGCCCTCTCGATCCGCTCCTGTGGTCCGAACAGGGTGACCGGGTCCAGGTTCCCCTGGATCCCCACGTTATAGCCCAGCCTCTCCCAGGCCTCGCCAAGGTCGATACGCCAGTCGATCCCAATAACATCCCCTCCGACCTCTTGCATCAACTCGAGGATGCCCGATGTCCCGGTAGCGAAGTGGATGCGTGGGACATCTGGGGATAATTCCTGGAAGACTTTCTGGCTGTGGGGGAGGACGAACTCCCTGTAATCCTGGGGTGAGAGGGCCCCGGCCCAGCTGTCGAAGACCTGCACGGCTCCTGCCCCTGCGCGGACCTGGGCGTTAAGGTAAGAAATGATTACCTCGCTGAGCTTCTCCATGAGGAGATGCCAGCAGGAAGGATCCTGATACATCAGGGACTTGGTTTTTATAAAATTCTTCGTACCCCCACCCTCGAGGAGGTAGCTGGCCAGGGTGAAAGGGGCACCGGAAAAGCCGATCAAGGGTATTCGCCCCTTGAGCTCTCGGCAGACAGCCTTGATGGCCTCCATGACGAAGGAAAGATCCTCTTCGGCCTCAATGCGCCTGAGCGCCTCCACCTCAGAGCGGCTGCGGGGGGAATTATGGATCACCGGGCCTTCCCCCTTTGAGAATTCCAGGTCGATCCCCATGGGTTCGAGGGGGAGGAGGATGTCGGCGAAGATAATGGCGGCATCGACCCCTAAGCGTTCTATGGGCATGAGGGTCACCTGCGTAGCCAAATCAGGCGTCTTGCACAGGGTAAGGAAATCATAACGCCGCCGCAGGG
>CAYWLI010000004.1:46343-52231 GCA_964459135.1 uncultured Thermodesulfobacteriota bacterium
AAAAGATGCCCAAATGAGTCTCCGCAACTGACATAAATTGTCACATATATCGGGGTATAAATCCTTCCTGCTGATCAAAGGAAGTAATTATAAGGACTTTCTAACTCCGCTATAATGGCACATATTTTGCTTTTTTTATGTAAAAGAAAGGTTTTGTTCACCATGCACTGACAATACGCGCTGTTGCTAGCAGAGGAGAAAGGTGTTTATGGAAGAGATCTTAAAAAATGAAAATGAAGTATATTCGTCGCAGCTCTTACGGCAAGCTGATTTCCCTCCCACGAAGTTTTTTTCGCATCTTTTCGATGGTACAGCGTTCTTCCACAATAAGGAGTTTGATAACGCCATCACTGAGTGGGAACGGGCCGCCAGACTACAGCTTGATGCTAAGAGCATCAGAAAGATGCCGGGCACTGGCTCCTTTCAAAGCAGTCTCGATGATGTTCCATTAGTTGGCTTATTGTATGCGTTATGTTTCAACGCTCAAACAGGGGTGGCCATCATCCGCCAAGAATATGCCTATAATGAGGTTTTGTTCAAAGAGGGGATGGTTGTCTTCGCCCGTACGAGCAAATCCGAGGAGAAGCTCGGCAAGTTTTTGCTCAAGAGTGGTCTTATTTCGCCATCCCATTTGGAGGACATGGCCGCTCAGGCAAAAAGGGAGGGGGTGAAGCTTGGCAGATTCTTGGTAAGGCAGGGATTATGCTCGCAGGAGGAAATTCATGAGTTATTGGAGTCCCAGATAAAGAATATCCTCTGTGACCTCTTCTCGTGGAAACAAGGGGATTTTTATTTTTATGAGAAGGAGGTGGATGACGAGGATATAGTGGTACATTATACCCCCCTGGAAGTGGCCCTGCGTGCCGCCAGGAGATTCTTTGATTTCTCCACCTTCAAAAGGATGATTCCCAACAAGAAGGTCATCTTCCGTATCCCCCCTTACATTGAGCGGGACAAGGCAAAGATCATGAAAGAGTTGGGGGCCAACGAGCGGTTCATCTTTTCTTTGATCGATGGGAACAGGAACGTTGAGCAACTGATCAAGTTTGGTGGAGATGATGAGATTTCCACCATGAATATCCTGTACCATTTGGTGCTCATGGGTTTTATTAAGAAAACGAAGGATATTGGTGTCTATGCGGATAAAGAGTTTGAAGAAATCTCTACGTTCTTGGGGACCTTTTTTAGGGTCCTTAGGCTGTTGGAAAATAACCTGAACAAGGAGTTGGGCGTGATGGCCAAAGAGGTGTTGCATAAGGCCAGGGAAGGTTTGAGAGAGGAATATGGCAAGATATTCGAGGGGATCTCTATGAATGGAGATATCTTGTTTGATACAAACAAGATTCTGAAAAATATATCCCTCTACTATCCAAACCCTTCCGACAGGTTGATCTTTGTCGATTGTTTTTATGAGCTTATAAATAGTGTGATGCAAGAAATGACCCGCTTGCTGGGAATACCGCTCACGAAGCAAATGATCTCGGAGATTGATAAAATAAAATCTGACATCGTACATTATTACACAGATTCCCTTACCAAAAGAAAGGTATTGGAGGCCCTGGTCAAATTTGTGACCCAGTTTCCCGCGTGAGGTTATAGAAAACACGTCCAACAGCAGAACTAGTCTCTGTCACCCTTGAAGCTGAACTTTTTTATCTGGGGCGCATGTGGTGACAGCCTATGCCAGTGGGCACATAATTTGTGGAGCATATATGTGACGAACCGGCCCCGTACAGGGGTCTTTTTATTGCTTGAAACGGGTAATTGTGTTAAAAGAAGGGGAAATGATCTACGCCCACATGCAGACAGCTGACAGCAACCCGGGCAGCACTTGAATGATCGTCGGAGGAGCTATGTTGGAAGCGCAAGAAAAAGAGGCAATCAATAAGGGGATGCCCACCCTGTGGGTCATTTGGGCTGCGATGTTGGTATCTTTGTTTTTCTATATAGTTGTTTGTCATATATTAGGTGAGGGGTTTGGACGGATTGAAGGGTCTGATTTACCCATTGGTTTGTTAAGGAAGATACTTGCTGGTATGGGAGTTGTTGTAGTGCTCGTGGCGTATTTCATGAGGCGATCCATCCTTTCGGATCAAAGAGGGATGCCACAGCCCAAACCGGTCGAGCGTACAGTTGGATGGAATACAATCCCATTCGTTGCTAAGTATGTAGCCGTCGTGATTGTTTCACTTGCCCTTTCAGAAAGTATAGGAATTTATGGCTTTGTGCTTTTTTTGCTAGGGGATGGTTTTCAAACGCTTTACACGTTTATTGCTGTCTCCGCCCTGGCTATGATCTTTTACCGCCCGAAAAGGGAGGAACTGGAAAGGTTGGCCATGGCATATAAAAAGCAAGATGGGTCAACTTCTGAGATGTGACGATACCTTGAGGGAGATCAGGTTTTAAAACACATCTGTCAACAAGGCCCCTGTTCAGGGGCCTTTTGGTTGTCTGTTGCAGTGATATAAGAGGTCGACCATATGGGAATCAATGAGGTCCAGGCAAAGAGTATTCTGAACAAGACCGGCATACCTGGTTTGGGTTATGCCATCAATCCTTATGTCGGCTGTGTCCATGGCTGTGTTTACTGCTATGCTCGTTTTATGAAGCGGCTTACTGGCCACACCGAAAGGTGGGGGACTTTTCTAGATGCAAAAGTCAATGCGCAGGAGGTGTTGAAGAGGCAACTGGAAAGGAGGAGAGGGCCGCTTAAGGACGTGGTATTGCTCTCCAGTGTGACCGATCCATATCTGCCGGCGGAGTCGCAATTGCAGTTGACCAGGGGGATTCTTAAAGTGCTGTTGGAATACCAGGTGCCCGTTTCCATACTCACCAAATCAGACCTCGTGCTGCGCGATATAGACCTGCTTCGGCAATTCGAGGAATGTAGCGTCGGGCTGAGTCTTATGACCGTCGATGAAGCGCTTGCCCATCGTTTTGAGCCTCATGCCCCTCCTCCGATGCGCCGCATTGAGGCCCTCAGGGGACTTAAGACAAGCCACATACATACTTACGCCTTTATCAGTCCTTATCTACCTCGACTCTCGAATATTGAAAAGCTGATGGAGGCGTTGGATGGTATCATCGACGAAGTGGGGGTTGAGGCGCTTAATACCAAAGAGGCCTATTGGTGGGGTGTACAGCGTGTCCTTACGCACTCTTACCCCGAACTCCTCCCTGGCTACAGACAGCTTTGCAAGAGCGGCAGTTATTGGGATAAGCTTGCAAGGAGGGCTCGGCGTCTTGCCAGAGAGATGGATCTCGCATTCACGGGGCTCCACAGGCATTAATGCCCTTTTCATTTGCCCACAAGGGGTTATTGTGATACTAAAATGGAATCTACATTGTAGCTGCAGTCTGATGATTATATAAAATGAAATTCCTCGTTGCTAGTCTAACAATTCTTTTGATTTTTTCTTGCGGTTGTGCAAAGCAATCAATCCGCGAGGAAGACAAACCCCTTCTTCTGACAGTTGAAGAGCTAGCGCCTTATGGCTTGAGCTTGGATAACTATCGGCAGTACGAGGTATTCCGGCGGAATATCTATGTCGATGGCGCAATCGAGGTAGAATATGAATTTGACCCACCCGACGACTCTGGGATACATCTTTACCTATCAGTAACTGCCAGTTTTGAACCCACAGAAGGTGATGCAAAATTGGCATATCTAACGGAACGGAAAGGCACCACGCTGGGCGCCAAGCTTGGAGGGGTGACGGTAACTGAATCAAAGGAATTCTTCGCATACGGCGATGAATCATTTTTCGGTTTTCTCATGGGCGAGAAAGGCCCTGGTGGCAATCTATTCATTACGCGAGCCGGCACTAAAGTCTACGTTGTCCTTATGGGTGGCGTTTACTTTGACAATCAGGATGATTGGGCTGAGCTGATTACCCCAAAGTTGCAGTACCTGGAATCGTACAATCCATAAGGCAGCACGCGCAAACCTATGCACAACCGCATTATTATGATAAAGCATATTCTTTCTGCCATTTTTCTCCTTATCTCCATGGTTCCACATTCGGTGTTCGGACAGTCGGCTGATTGGTTGTTACCTATTGCCGTAGAAAATCGCACAACGTGGGCATCCGTTCAACTGACTCACATCGGTTCCTATGGTCTCACAAGAAAGGCACGTCCCGGGATACCCGCGCATCTCCATACGGGCATCGATATAAAGCGTCCACGCCAGAATTATGAAGATGAGCCTGTTTTTGCGGTTGCGCCGGGTACGGTCATCAGCATGAGAGATGATGGACCGTTTGCGCAGATCATTATTGAACACAGGCTACCCCATGGGGATCCCGTTTGGACCGTTTATGAACACATCGCTGGTATTATGGTCACTGTCGGAGATATAGTCTGGCCGCACGACCCCATTGCTCGATTCATGAACAGAGGAGAGTTAGACAGGTATGGCTGGCAATTTGACCATGTACACTTTGAGGTGTTGAAGGTGTGCCCGCGAGCTTTGAAACCGACTGGCAAGACCCCCCTGAGGTTTTTTAGCACGTATAGTCTTGAATGCTATACCGAGTCAGATTTAGAGAAATATTATTACGATCCTATTGCGTTTATGGAAGCGCAGTGGTCACATGAATAACTGAGCTCTTCACCAAAGCCCCTGTTGTTGCCTGAAATATATAACTGTGATAATAACAATAAAAGAAACCATCATGGTGATAGAGCACATCGAGATGATGGTCACAGCTAAGGACAAGGTTGCGCATGTGTATCAGAGTGCACCGCTGATTTAGCCGTGAGGACGGGATGGAGGTGTTGCTGTATGAGCGAGAAGGCATTCCAGGACTACTATCAAGATCACTTTAGTCACTGTTATGGTTGCGGTCGGCTCAATGAACATGGCCTGCATATAAAAAGTTTTTGGGACGGCGAAGAGTCGATCTGCATCTTCCATCCCAAACCTTATCACACAGCTATCCCCGGCTATGTTTACGGTGGTTTGATCGCCTCGATCATTGACTGCCACTGTACAGGAACAGCAGCTGCGGCGACATATCGTGCCGAGAGCCGTGAAATGGATACGGAACCGTCAGTGCGTTTCTTGACAGCATCGTTGCATGTTGATTACCTGCGTCCAACCCCCCTCGGTGTACCGTTGGAAATACGAGCAAAGGTAAAGGAGATTAAACGGCGCAAGGTTGTGATTGCGGCTCTGTTGTCAGCCCAAGGCACAGTGTGTGCCCGCGGAGAGGTAGTGGCAGTTCATGTCCCAGAACATCTGATGTCTAAAGGGACATCGCAAGACCTAACACGTGCAAAGAGAAGAAGGAAATGATGCTATGAATGAAGATCTCCAGTATCTTAAGCTCCTTTCGATCTTCCACTATGTCGTCGGTGGCCTTGCTGCTTTGTTCGCATGTTTCCCGATCATATATATTGCTGTAGGAGTTCTTGCGGTATATGCTCCCGGCACCATGGATTCAGAGGGCGATGCTCTGCCTGCATTGTTCGGCTGGATATTCATTGTCGTTGGGGCAGGCCTTATATTAATCGGATGGGCCTTCGCCGTGTTCACCATTCTCGCAGGGCGATACCTCGCGCGTCAGGTCCATTACCCCTTCTGCATGGTCATGGCAGCAATCGAATGCATATTTATGCCCTTTGGGACCGTGCTGGGGGTTTTCACCATTATTGTACTGGCAAAGCCTTCCGTAAAAAAGATGTTCGCATAAACCACAGCTCCCAGGCCGTCAGACTCTCAGCAGAGCAGATCAATCAGGGGCGCGCTTGTTACATGTGATACTGAGTGATGATCAAAAAAGGGAGATGATGCATTCAGAAACGAACCACATGAGAGATTCGAGCAAGATACCCTGGGGTGCGTGGGCAACAGTTGGGTGGGGACTTTTTATAATGATAGCCTT
>CAYWLI010000005.1:0-24453 GCA_964459135.1 uncultured Thermodesulfobacteriota bacterium
CCCATGGTTCCGCCCATGACCCCTGCATACGGTATCAGCTCACTATGCTGCATGAGATCAGCAATCAACTCTTCCTCTGGATCGAACAGCCCATTCTTTTGTAAGTTTGCTATATCACAACTGCGCAGCAATGCCCCCCCCTTCTGAGTCTCAGTTTTCACCTGAAGGCCTTCCTCTTCCCTCTCTACAACTCGTAGTTTTTCTCTCAAACGGATGCATTGAAAGATAAGACCTAAAATAAGGGCAACTAATAGTGCTGATAAAGCTATCCAGGCATAACGCTCCTTGACCAATCCCACACCCCACCCCTTCCACTGAGCCATCTCTTCCCTCCCCTGGTGGCTTTGCCACCGTGCGTGCTACCCTCTCATGATAACCTTTTCGCCCCGGTATTGATATTAAAAGCCCCGATGAACGGAGTCAAGTTTTTCTCTTGTTTTCACATGGTATTTTTGGTAAGATTAAACCAAAATATTAGGATAAAGAAAGGGTTAAAGTCTTTGCCCAAGATCCAGGAAACAGACAAGATCAGCAAAAGGGTCGATGCACTACGGAAGAATATCGGAAGGGTGATAAAAGGCAAACCTGAGGCCATTTCCCTTGCCATCATCACCCTCCTGGCCAGGGGGCACCTCCTTATCGAAGACGCCCCTGGAGTAGGGAAGACGATCTTGGCCCAGAGTTTGGCCATGTCCATACACTCTTCCTTTCAGCGTATCCAGTTTACTAGCGACCTGCTCCCTTCTGATATCCTAGGGGTTCCTATTTATAACCCCCAGAAAGGTACGTTTGATTTTAAGCCCGGTCCCATCTTCACCAATATCGTCCTCGTCGATGAGATAAACCGTACCTCCCCAAAAACCCAAAGCTCCTTGCTGGAGGCGATGAACGAATTTCAGGTCTCAGTGGATGGCCAGACCTACCCTTTGCCACAACCCTTTATGGTGGTTGCCACACAAAATCCCTTGGAGTATCAAGGCACCTATCCACTGCCTGAGTCACAATTGGATCGTTTCATGATGAGGACCCACATGGGCTACCCTCCGTTGGCAGAAGAAAAAGAAATCCTCACCCATACGAGGATCGAAGAAGAGGTCAAGGGGTTACAACCGGTAATGTCGGGACAAGAAGTGATCGACTTGCAGCAAAAGGCAGACGAGATACAGGTGAGGGAAGAAATCATTAACTACGTCATGGAAATCGTGAATGCCACCAGAAATTCCGACCAACTTCGGCTAGGGGTCAGCCCCCGTGGAGGCCTTTTTCTCCTGCGAGCAGCCAAGTCCAAGGCCTTAATAGATGGTAGGAACTACTGTATTCCCGATGACGTTAAATCGTTAGCGCTCCCCATCCTTGCTCATAGAATCATCCCTGCAACTGGGTATGAGATAAACGGTTACCATGAGGAGGTCGAGAGACTCCTCATGGAGATCCTCGATCACGTCCCCGTCCCCCTGTAATACCGGCCAAAACATGGGTCTTCAAATATCTATTATAAACCGCTTTCTTCGGTTTACACCGGAAGGAAAATGGTTCATCTTTATCTCAATAGCCATTGGTTTTGCAGCGGTTAACACCGGAAACAACCTGTTATATCTTGTCTTGGCGATGCTGTTGAGCCTGATCATCGCCTCCGGAATCCTCTCCGAATGGGGGATAAAGGGTCTTGAGATCAAACGTACATTTCCCCCGTATATCTTTGCCCGCACGCCTTGTAGCATTCTTTTAAAGGTGACCAACAAGAAGAGATACCTCCCTGCCTTCTCGCTGGAATTGGAGGAACAGGTAAATGGAGATAAAAAGCAAGGGTTGGCCTATCTGTTTCGTGTCGGCCCCCACAAGACCCATACCCAGGTCTACCGCTTCTCTTTTCCTCATAGAGGTCTTTATCAGCTCCATGAACCCCATCTCCTCACCCGTTTCCCGTTTGGTTTCTTTATCAAGGGGATACGATTAAAGGAATCTCGTGAGGTCTTGGCCTACCCCCACGTGATTCCCTGGAAGGAGCTTCTGCCGGAGATTGCTCACGGTGAAGAAGGAACGAGGTCAAGGCCGCATAAGGGAAGAGGTGAAGATATCTTTGCTGTCAGGGAATACCTTCCCGGTGATACTTCTCGCGACATTCATTGGCGCAGTACAGCCAAACGCTCCCAACCTATGGTAAAAGAATATGAGATACCAGGGATAAAGAAAGTACATATCATCCTTGATACATCCGTGCCCCAAAAAACTACCCCTTCGGATCTGAACCTCTTTGAAGAACGTGTCTCAAAAGCAGCCTCTCTGGCATATCATCTCTTGCAAAAACAAGACTGTTTGGTGGGACTCTCCGTGGGGGATGAGTTTATCCCTCCGCAGAGAGGTGATAGCCACCTACACCGGATGCTTAGAACCTTGGCCTTGATAGAAGCCCAACGAGGGGGACGAAAACAATCACCTTCCCCTCCTATAGATGCCCTTACGGTAATGGTGAAGTAGAGATGATCGCTGGCCAGAAGAGGATTGACCTCCTGTTACTCATCACTGCTCACGCCCTGATCTTGTGCGCCCTTATATGCGTCATACTCACTGGTGAAATCCCCCTTCCACTGTGGTTGCTCGCCCTCGCAGCCCACCCCGTGAGCATTATTATGCAGCCGAAGGAAGGAGGGTATTTCTTCAATAGCATCGTCATCCTCGCTTTGTGTTACGTTCTGTTCTTGTATTTTATTCTCCAATTTCCCTTTCTCGTAGCCTTTACCCAGTTCCTCATCGTGGTCCAGGCAGTTAAACTCTTTCACCTCGAGAAAGCAAAAGACTATTTTCAACTGGCTGGTTTGGGGCTCCTCACGGTGCTGGCCGCAGCCGGATTGACCGCTCAATTCTACTATCTCTTCATGCTCCTCGTTCTGCTCCTCTTTGGGATATGGTTTCTCTTTTTGCTGCATCTGAAGCGGGACATGGAGCAACACACTTCCCTGCCCCATCCTCCCCGTCAACTGACCTCACCCTCCATCTTACTTGGCATCTCGGGTGTTGCCTTCTGTTCTTTTATCCTCACCATCCTCATCTTTTTCACCCTCCCCCGTATCACGCTCAGTGTCAGTGGAAGGGAGCAATTGGGCGGAGCATCATCGGGCTTTTCTGATCTTGTGGACTTAAGCACCGCAGGGGCCGTTAGATTAGATAACCGGGTAGTGATGAGGGTAGAGCTCCCACAATTTAGCCAGAGCCCCCCCCTCCCCTTGTATTGGCGTGGCGTGAGCTTTGCCCGCTGGAATGGTCAGACCTGGGAAAAAGAGGATATCCTAAAGAAGTTTTCGAGGGCAAAAGGAGTAGAAGGAGTTGTTCTTCATCGTAAGAGGAACAAGGCAGAAACAGTCTATCAAATAATGATGATCGAACCCTTGGGGACCGATATTCTGTTCTGCCTCCACCCTGCCCTTGAAGTCCGGGGGTACTTCCCCTATCTGCACGTCGATGCAGGAGGCGGTCTCCACCTTCCATCATCGCCGCATGGAAGATACTACTATGAGGTCCTCTCAGCAACAAAACCATGGGAGCACGGGGATGGGGGATCGGCTGAAACGCCGGATGAGCGGTATCTCCAATTACCCGAAATAAAGAATGAGGTTGCGGCTTTAGCACAGGAGATCGTTGCGGGGGCAACCACACCCCAAGAAAAGGTCCACCGTGTAATCGACTATCTTCAGAACAATTGCGCGTATTCCCTCGACCCAAAACGGGATGAACGTTTTGGACCAGTGGAGGATTTCTTATTACACAGTCGAGAGGGGTATTGTGAACACTTTGCCACAGCAGCAGCCCTGCTACTACGGGTAACAGGAATACACACACGCCTGGTCGGCGGCTTTTTACGGGGTGAATGGAATGCTTTGGGGAGATACTTTATGGTACGCCAACGAGATGCCCATACCTGGATAGAGGCCTATCTGCCGGGCTCTGGCTGGACCACGTTTGACCCCACACCCGCAGGCCAAGCAAAGACCTTTTCACCCTTGATATCTTCCCTCAACCGCTATTACGACTTCCTCAAGCTCAAGTGGAACCGCAATATCATTCAGTACTCCCGGCGAGATCAACTTCGGCTCTTTTTGTCCTTGCGAAGACAAATCATGGGCCTGCGCCTCTTCCCCCATTCCCCTTCAATGGAAGGAATACGGGAGAAGACATCTCTTCTCCCCTCTTACCTCTTAGGGGGATTGGCCGCCTTCGCCTGTATCTTGTTAATCCTCTGGGGATTTAGAAAAAGAAGGCGGGTGATAGGCGCACAGCAGGGGGGAAAGCTCCCTCCGGAGATTTCTTTTTATCTGAAAATGTTAAAGGTTCTCCACAAGAAAAAGATTACTAAAAAGGCGAGTGAGACCCCTGCTGAATTCGCCAAGAGAGTAAGGAATGTAGGAAGTCCCCTGTCACCTTGGATCGAGCGGATTACCTCCCTCTACTATAAGGTCCGCTTCGGTCACATTCCCCTCACCCCTCACGAAACGGAAGAGACAGTAGAGATCATCCAGGATTTGAGAAAACGCTTCTCTTCTCCTTCTGCCTCAGTAAAGAACTAATGGGGAGATTGCAATAACCGGCCATGAGATCCCCGTCCTCCCTTTATCCATACCGGTACTGCACGCCAAAACCGCCCCGTGGGTAGTGCCATTCGAGTGCCCCGGATGGGCAGGCCACCCGGCAACTGCCGCATTCCAAGCAGCCTGTGTACTCTATGAGGACCTCTCCTGTCTCCTCGCTGATGGAATAGAGCCCTGCCGGGCAGATGGAGAGGCATGGTTTGAGGTCGCATTTGCGACAGATCTCCTGATTAATATTGATATGAGACTCCTGGTCGTTCTTAAAGACATCAAGACTGAGCTTATCAGCAGGATCCATCATATCCTCCTCAATCGCCACAGATCCTTGAGGGTGGCCGCGTTTATAATACCGTCCTTTAACCCTTTCCACACGGTGGAGGAGATCCGCTCCTTGGTTCCCTCCCCGATCCAGAAGATCTCCTCAAAGACCTTACACAGCCACTGTGGATAAAAGCCGACCATCCGGGGGCTTTCTAATGCCTCCAGGCTATGCCGAAAGGTCTCTATATCTTGCAGGACAAAACTCTCGTGGAGCAGGGTTGAATAGTGAGCGAGTGTCTCAGCTGAGAAGTCCTTTTTCCCTTTGGCCCTTTTTACCGTCTGGGCTGCCATGTACCCAGAGGTTATGGTAAACTCCATCCCCCGCACCGTAATCCCCATGTTGAGGGCAAGGCCCGCAGCGTCCCCTACAACCAAGATGCCGTCGCCGTAGGGCGTGGGGAGGGGCCTATTGCCGCCTTCGGGGATGAGGTGGGCGGAATACTCGACTAATTCTCCGTCTGTAATAAGAGGAGCTATCTCTTTTCGCTCTTTGAACGCCTCTAAGATCTGATGCGTCTCCATAGGGTGATCGCTCTGTAAAAAGGATGCTATCCCCAAAACCAGACCAAGAGAGATGGTATCGCGATTGGTGTAGAGGAATCCGCCGCCGAAGATCCCTTCGGTGATGGAACCGAAGTAGAGATGGGCCGCCCCCTCAAGCGGAAGAAGGCCAAAACGTTCCTCAATAACCTCAGGGGAGAGCCTGATAACCTCTTTGAGAGCGATCGCGGCGTGCCTGGGAGGCAGAGGTTCCCTGAGACCTGCCTGTTCAGCCATCAGGGAGAGGGCACCATCAGCGGCAATGACCACATCGGCGGGTATCTCCTCCCCTTCGGAAACCACCCCGACGATCCGACCATCCTCTTTCATGAGATCGGTCACCCGCCGCTGCGGTATCACAAAGCCGCCTTTCTCTACCACCCGCTCCCCAAGCCATTTGTCGAATTGAGACCGCAGGATCGTATAGCTGTGGTAAGGGCTTTCGCGGAACTTGTCTGAGGTAAATTGTAAGGCAAGAGATGAGGAATCCCCCATCATGGTGATCACCTCTTTGGTGACTGCCCGCTCCAGGGGTGCGGCATCCCAAAGTTCAGGGAGATAGGGTTGCAGGGGGCGAAGATAGATCCTCCCGCCGGTCACATTCTTACTGCCAGGGTGGTCCCCACGCTCCAAGACCAAAACCTGCATACCCTCTTGGGCAAGGCAGTAGGCGCACGTCAAGCCGCCTAATCCTCCACCTACTACGACCGCATCGATTCGTTCCATGGATTACCCTTTTCCCAACTCCTTTTGCAATGCCTCGGTCAAGAGTGGAAGGACCTCAAAGAGGTCCCCCAAGATCCCATAATCGGCGTATTGGAAGATGGGGGCCTGAGGATCTTTGTTGACAGTCACCACCACCTTGGAGGTATCCATCCCCATCACGTGGTGAATGGCACCGGAAAGCCCCACGGCAATATAGAGCTTTGGGGAAACGGTCTTGCCGCTTTTGCCCACCTGGTCGTCATGGGGCCTCCATCCACTGTCCACTACCCCCCTGGTGGCCCCCACAGTAGCACCGAGGACATCAGCGAGATCCTCCAATAATTGAAAATTCGCAGCTTCCTTCATACCCCTCCCACCGGTGACGATGATCTCCGCCTCGGTAAGATCGAGCCGCTCCTGGGGGGCTCTCACCACTTCCAAAACTTCGAGCCGTACCTGAGCAGGATCAACAGCAAGATCCACTGTGAGCACCGCTCCTGTGCTGTCTCCTTTCGTATCGGGGAGGGGAAAGGTGTTGGGCCTCGTAAGGGCAATCTGTGGTCTCCCCTGGCGACAGATCACATCGGCAAGGGCCTTCCCTCCGAAGAGGGGCCTGCGGGCTACCAAGAGTCCATCATCCCCCACTTCGAGGTTGAGACAATCCACGGCAATGCCGGTCTTTAATCTCCCTGCCACACGGGGAAAGAGGTCCCTGGCCAAAAAGGTGGCCCCAGCCAGGAGTATCTGAGGGTTTTCCTTTTCCGCCAAACCGGCGATAGTCTGAAGATAAACATCGCTATTGTACCGCTCCAAGAGGGGATCATCCCAGTGATACACCTTATCCGCATATGCGGCCAGCTCCTGTGCGAGACCATCAACCCCTGAGCCGAGTAATAGGGCAACTAAATCTGTGCCTACTTGTCCTGCCAACTCACGCCCCTTGCCCAAGAGTTCAAGGGTCGTCTTTCTGATCGTGCCATCCTGATGCTCCGCAAATATCCATACCGCTCCAGTCATTCTATGCCTCCTAGAGTACTTTGGCTTCTTCTTTGAGGAGTGTGACCACCTGCTTCACCGCATCACCTGCCTCACCCTGTATCATGGTAACAGGGGGACGTTGAGGAGGGCGATGATAGCGCAGGATCTCCTCCTGGCTTCCCCCCTTCCCTACCTCGTCCTGAGAAAGACCGATGGCAGCTCCATCGAGTTTTTTGATCTCCGTACGCATGGCCTTCATCACACCTGTTACGGGTGGTACCCGGGGTTCATTGAGCCCTTTCTGAGCCGCTAGGAGCACGGGGAAAGTAGCCTTGATGACCTCTTTGCCACCCTCGATCTCACGTTCTACAATAACCGTCCGTTCCTTCGGGGAAAGGTCTACCTTGACCACTGTCGTGATGTGGGGAATACCCAGAAACTCCGCAACCAGGGGACCTACGATGCCAGAAGAATCATCAAAGGCCTCCTTGCCGCAGAGTATTACATCCCATTCTATCCCCTTTACAGCGGCGGCCAGGGCCTTGGCCGTGGCGTATTCATCCCCCCCAACGAAGGCAGGATCTTCCAAGAGGACGGCCTCATCCGCCCCCATAGCAATCCCTGTGCGCAGGGCCTCAAGAGACTTCTGTGTCCCCAGGGTGACGACCGTTACCGTGCCTTCCCCCACCTGTTCTTTGATCCGCAACGCCTCTTCCACCGCCAAAGCATCAAAGAAATTCAGGGCATATCTATCCTCCACCTCAACGCCTGATCCATCAGCTTTTACCTGGACCATCGCTTCGCTGTCCGGTACCTGTTTCACCAAGACCACGATATTCACATCCATTTCTCCTTTCTCGGCCCTTTTGAATGCCTCAGATTAGCGCATGTCTGCTCAATGATCAAGCCTTGACAGAGTGTTGTAATATTCTTGAGATGAGCCCTCTCTCGTAAAGAATAAGGGCCATAAGCCGTACCCAGTAGCCCATGGCCCTCCTGAATTTCCCTTTGCTATTCCCGGTTACTGCATGTCAAAGGCCACGTGGTCTCCCCTTCTCTGTTCCATCACGCTCGTACCAGTTGATGGAAGAGTTCTGAACCACACTAGCCCGCTCCGTTTGAAGCGTAGACCATTATCACACAGCACAAGGGAAGTCAACCCCTCTCTAGAATCACAGATTAGACCAGGAGATATTTTCTTCTTACGTCATCATTCTGTTTGAGTTCCTCAATACTACCCTGGTAAAGAATCTGTCCATCATCTATGATATACCCAACGGTCACGCAGCCTTAAGGCTTGATCGTTCTGATAATCCATGGTTGCTGTAACCCACCGTTACCAGACCACCTGCTTTCTGAGCACCACATAGCCTATCAGGCAGATGCCCAGCAGAGAGCAGAAGATAGCAAAGACATCGCCGTATTGAGCGTAAAAGGTCATCTCACTACCTCTGAAATCTATTTCCTCTGCTAAGACCTCGCGGGTGAAGAGCCCGCTAGCCTTTTGGATTCTCCCCCACGGATCGACAAAGGCACTGATCCCGGTATTGGCCGCCCTGACCAGCCATATCCGGTTTTCTATAGATCTAAAAGTCGCCTGCGCAAGATGTTGATAGGGCGCTGATGTCCTGCCGAACCAGGCATCATTGGTGATAGTCACCATAAAATCAGCCCCATTGCGGACAAATTTCCGGCACAGTTCGGGAAATATCACCTCAAAACAGATCAAGGTCCCAAACGTGCCGCGGGGGAGTTGGAAGACCACTACTTCTTCGCCTGGGGTAATATTCCCAATGCCCACCAGTGAATTGAAAAAGGGGAAAAAAGAGGAGAGGGGGACATACTCGCCAAAGGGGACAAGGTGCATTTTATCGTAATGGCCCACAATGCGAGGCCGTGGAGAAATAAAATAGGCGGTATTATAGACTTTCACCTCCTCGTCCTCTTTTCGAGAAGAAAGGCTTCCAAAAAGAAGGTATGTGTTGAGCTGATAGGGAATGGCCAGTACCTTTCTATCAAGCCCTGTACCAGATGGGAAATAAGCGGGAACAGCTGTTTCCGGCCAGATGACGAGATGAGGAGATGCCCTCCTGAGCTCTACACTGAGTTTCCTGTAAACCTCAATGGTTTCCCTTTGAAATTCTTTATCCCATTTTACATCTTGTTCTATGTTGCCCTGGGCCACTCCGACTGTTATTCTCTTGTCAGTCGTCAACGGTGTATGAATCTTCCAAAAACCATAGGCACATGCGACGGCCACTAGGACCATGGCAAAAATAGTGCTTTGCAGAGGAACTTGTTTCCTCCCCCTCCAACGGACAATCCAAAGGAAAAGAAGTGTATTAATCAGGACCAAGAGGAAGGAAACCCCATAGACACCGGTTATGTCAGCTATTTGTACAAAGGGGGTATTCAAATACTGAGAGTACCCGACCAGCACCCACGGGAAACCACTGAGCAAGAAGGCGCGTAAGTACTCCAGCCCTACCCATAGCGCTGGAAAGGCCAAGAGAGTTATCCATTCACTCTTTTCTCTCACGTATGAAACGAGGAATGCAAAGGTACCCCAATAGAGGCTGAGGTATATTACGAGGAGGAAAAGGATTGGGATGGCGAGGGGAAGCGGGATATCGCCATATCTGTGAACGGCCACCACGACCCAGTAGATGAGGCCGAGATAGGCGATCACACCGGCAAAGGCGCCCAAGAGAAAGGCGTCTTTCCCTTTTTTTTCGCGAATGCTCAACAGGAGAGGTACCAAGAAGAACCAGGCAAGGGGCCAGAGGTTCACGATGGGAAAGCTCAGAATTAGAAGGGCCCCCGAAAGGGCGGCCCAAAAGTAGTCCAACCTTTGCACCTGCGATGATGTCATGAGATGAAGGTTCGGAAAAATTCCTCTATTTTAAAAACCACGTATTCCTGTTGTTCCGGGGTGAGCTCAGGGTAGATGGGAAGGGCCAAGGTCTCTCGCGCAGCCTGCTCGGCATGGGGGAAGTCACCTGCTCCATATCCTAGTCCCTGGTAGCACTCCTGCAGGTGGAGGGGTAGAGGATAATAGACATCGGTACCAATCCCCTCTTGGGCAAGAAAATCCCTCAGCTTATCCCTCTTGGGAACCCTGATGACATACTGGTTATAGATATGCCGGTTGTTGTATTGAACATAGGGGATCTCTATGCCGAGTTCTTGATGACGGATCTTATCGAAGCGTTGATCATAATAGGCGGCGTTTTTCAGCCTCTTTGCCGTCCATTCCTCCAGATAGCGAAATTTTACCAGCAGGACGGCCGCTTGTAGGGCATCCAACCTGCTATTGATCCCGATACATTGATAGTAATACTTGGAAGCGGCCCCATGTACGCGAAGGAGCCTGAGCCGCTTCGCCAACTCATCGTCATTGGTGGTTACCATCCCCCCGTCGCCAAACCCACCCAAATTCTTGGAAGGATAGAAAGAGAAACATCCCATATCCCCAATACTCCCCACTCGCTGGGAGGGAGCGGAGTTCCTTATGTAGTCGGAACCAATGGCTTGGGCAGCATCCTCAATGATCCAAAGACCATTGTTTCGAGCCAGTTCCTTAATTGGGTCCATGTCGGCGCATTGACCGAAGAGGTGTACAGGGATAATAGCCTTAGTCTGGGGGGTGA
Organism: uncultured Thermodesulfobacteriota bacterium; assembly: GCA_964459135.1. Classification (GTDB taxonomy): domain Bacteria; phylum Desulfobacterota; class B13-G15; order B13-G15; family RBG-16-54-18; genus CAYWLI01. The sequence goes on from CAYWLI010000005.1 coordinate 10,778, forward strand.
TACATTCCTGTATGTGAGCAGGATCGAGATTATAGGTCCGGGGATCAATATCAACAAATACTGGTGTGGCTCCGACTTTAGAGATGGAACCAGCCGTGGCGAAGAAGGTGAAGGGGGTAGTCATTACCTCATCCCCTGCACCAACACCCAACGCCATAAGGGATAAGGTCAAGGCGTCGCTACCTGAGGCGACCCCTATACCATAACGGGCAGAGGAATAAGCAGCAATGGCTTCTTCCAGGGCCTCAACTTTTGGTCCAAGGATAAAATGTTGTTCTGAGATTACCTCAGTGACGGCTCGATCGATTTCGTCCTTGATATGTTGATATTGGGCTTTTAGATCAAGAAAAGGGACATTCATCGGTAAATAACTACTGCTTTCCCTTATTTATTGGGCTTAACATGACTTACTAACGCTTTCCTCACTCATGCAAGCCGACAATCTTCAACCCTACCCTATCCTGCAGCGCTGATCGTCAGCTCCCAGCGTAGAAAGAATAATATATCATTTTTTAAATAAAAATCAACACCAAAAGTGAGGATATTAATCTTGGCGGGTATAATCCTCAGTTCTATGACGGATAATGGTCCCCTCGGTCATGTAGATCACATCCTCGGCGATGTTGGTGGCCTGATCGGCGATGCGCTCCAAGTGGCGAGAGACCAAGAGGAGGTGGATGAGGGGTTTTACCTCCTGGGGGCTTTGTTCAATGAAGCTCTGGATGTGGAGGAGTATCTCCTTGTCGAGAGCGTCAACCTCATCGTCGGCGGCGCATACTTCCTGGGCCATGCGGGCGTCCATCTTTATGAGGGAATCAAGGGCCTTCTTCACCATAGCTATGACCTTCTTACTCATCTTCGTGAAATCGAGAAAGAGCTCAGTCCCCTTCCGATCAGCGAGATAGGCGGCCCGCTCAGCGATGTTGACGGCCAGATCCCCCATCCGTTCCAGGTCATTGTTCATCTTCATAATCCCCACAACGTACCTCAAGTCAATGGCCGCGGGCTGGTAGAGAGCAAATATCTTGAGGCAGTCCTCCTCTATCTCCACCTCTAGGTTATCTATCTCGTGGTCACTCTCCATCACCTCTTTTGCCAGCTTCGCATCGTAGCGCGTAAGAGATAGTACAGCCTTCTCGATGCTCCCCTCCACCATGGCACCTAAGGTGAGGACCTTTTTTCTCAGTTTATCCAGTTCTCTTTCCAGATGTCTCTTCATAGCTCCCCCTTTAACCAAAACGTCCCGTAATATAATCTTCGGTCTGCTTCTTGTTCGGCCTCGTGAAAATCCGCTCCGTCTCGTTAAACTCTATGAGCTTGCCAAGATATAAAAAGGCGGTATGGTCGGAGACCCGCGCCGCTTGTTGCATATTATGCGTGACAATGACAATAGTATATATCTCTTTCAGTTGACGGATCAATTCTTCGATCTTTTGGGTGGCTATAGGATCAAGGGCGGACGCAGGCTCATCCATGAGGAGCACCTCCGGCTCTACCGCAAGGGCTCGGGCGATACAGAGTCGCTGCTGCTGACCCCCTGACAAGCCAAGGGCTGAGTCATCGAGCCTATCTTTGACTTCGTCCCAGAGGACCGCTTGTCGCAAGCTTTGTTCTACGCCCTCTGTAATTGTTGCTTTGTCGTTGATCCCGTTGACCCGCAGCCCGTAGGCGACGTTATCAAAGATAGTCTTGGGAAACGGATTGGGTTTTTGAAACACCATACCGATACGCCGTCGTATCTCGACGACATCTATACTTGGTGCATAGATGTCCTGATCGTCAAGGAGTATCGTTCCCTCCATCCGAGTGAGGGGTATAAGATCGTTCATCCGATTGAGACAGCGCAATAAGGTGCTCTTGCCGCAGCCGGAAGGTCCGATCAGGGCTGTCACATGATTGGCATAAAAATCCAAAGTAATAGCCTGCAAAGCCTGTGATCCGTTGTAGTAAAAATTTAGATCCCTTGTCACCATTTTTGCTGTCGTCTTCATCAAAAACCCCTTGTTATTTTCTTCATTAACACCCCTGTTCAGTCAATCTTAAAGATACATACGTCTACGGAGGCGAGACCGATAGATAATAGCGATAAGGTTCATCCCTAAAACCAGAACAATGAGTACCAGTGCTGTTCCATACTGGAGATGTCTCGTCGCTTCGATCTCGGTCCCGGCGGTGGCAAGGACATAGATATGATATGGCAAAGCCATGATCTCATCAAAAACGGAAGTCGGCAATTGCGGAGTGTAAAATACGGCCGCAGTGAACATGATCGGTGCCGTCTCCCCTGCCGCGCGACTGAGCCCCAAAATGGCCCCCGTAAGTATGCCGGGTAAGGCCGCCGGCAGCACCACTTTATAAATCGTCTGCCATTTTGTCGCACCGAGGGCCAACGAGGCCTCTCGGTAGGTCTGCGGTACCGCCCGTAGAGCCTCCTCCGAGGCACCAATGATCACTGGCAACGAGAGGGCACCTAATGTCAAGGCACCGGCGAGGATGCTTACCCCAAAGTGTAACCAGGTCACAAAGAAGGCCAGGCCAAAAAGGCCGAAAACGACCGACGGGACACCAGCCAAGTTGTTGATCCCCAAACGGATCACCCTCACGAGACGCCCTGGACGGGCATATTCATGGAGATAGATGGCAGATGCTACACCAATAGGGAGGGCAACTACTATCGCTCCAAGGCTGAGATAGAGCGTCCCCACTATACACGGCAAAATCCCCCCCTTGGTCATAGAATCTGTTGGAGCTTGTGTCAAAAATGTCCAGTTAATGGCGCGCCATCCGTTCTTAACGAGAAAGAAGACGATTATAAGCAATGCCACCCCGTTGATGGCAGCAGCAACACGCAAAAGGGTAAATATAATCTTTTGTATGGACTTACGACCATGGTGCATCGGGTAACCGGTTTCCTTGCCGGCAGCCCTTGCTCTCTTCACTGAAGGACCTTGCGAAGAGGGCCCTTTTGCACTGGTTTTGCCCTTCACGGCGGGCCTTCTCAGCTTCACGGATTTAACACCTTTTTTGGAAGATTCTCGCTTCATCCATCGCTCCTCATCAGAGGGTTGCGGTGCCAACCTGTTTGTATTTATGGGCGATGTGATCCGCTATCATGTTAAAGGCCAATGTAAAGATGAACAGTATGATACCGGTGGCAAATAAGGCATAGTAGTGGTCACTCCGGAAGGGGGCCTCCGCCATTTCGGCTGCAATACTGGCCGGCATAGGCCTGACCGGATCAAAGATGGAAGTGGGAATGACCGTAGCCCCTCCTGCGACCATAAGCACCACCATGGTCTCGCCAATGGCACGGGACATCCCTAAGATGATGGCCGTGGTGATCCCCGACAGAGAAGCGGGGATGATCACGCGATAGATGGTTTGCCAATGGGTCGCCCCTAAGGCCAAGGAGGCCTCCTTGATCTCCTGGGACACACTGTAGATCGCATCTTCAGATATGCTGGAGATGGTAGGTATGGACATGAAGGCCAACATCAGGGAGGCGTTGAATAAGTTCAGCCCTGTCGCAATGCCAAAGACGTTTTGGAGGAACGGGGCAACGATCACCATGCCAAAAAAGCCGATCACCACCGAGGGGAGCGCAGCCAAGAGTTCCACGACCGGTTTGACCAATTCGCGCAACCGATGCGAAGCGACCTCCGCCAAATAGATGGCCGTCATTACTCCGAGGGGGATGGCAATTGTGCTCGAAAAGGCAGTAACTGCAATAGATGCTATAATCAGTGGGAAAATACCAAAATCTGGGGGGTCAGAGGTAGGATACCAATATTTTCCGAATAAAAAATATTTTACAGGAACGACTTTAAAAATGGGAACACCTTCCATAAACAGAAAAAGGACAATCAAGGAGAGGACTACAATCGAGGCCAAGGCAATGCCGAAAAATAAGTTTCGTATAAGACGCTCTTTTTGATGACGATCTTTCAGCATATTTGACCTTATTCAGTCTTTTAAATACAGGATTGCGCCATGCATAGCACTGGTCTAAATCAGTAAATCGTTCTTCTATCAATGTTCGCTACGCATGGCGCACCACTAAACAGCACAATCTACCAGTTAATATAGTGGTACAAAGCCAGCTTCTTCAACGTATTTCTGTCCTTTTTGAGGATGGAGGACATAGTTTATGAAATTGAGGATATCCCCACTTGGCCATCCCTGGGTGAACATATAGAGGGCACGGCTGATGGGATAGGTGCCATCAAGGGTCGTCTTTGCTGATCCTATGATACTGTTTGCCGTCAAAGGCTTGACGCTCTGGTTGACGTATCCAATGCCGATGTAACCGATGGCATTCTTGTTCTTTGAAACGGCCTGAACAACAGCACCGTTGGATGCCTGCAGAAGCGCCCCTGGATATACCCTCTCTTTATTCATCACCTTCGATTCCCACACCTCATAGGTACCGGATGACGTATCCCGTGACACAACCACTATCTTCAGGTCGGGACCGCCAATCTCTTTCCAGTTCTTTATCTTGCCCATATAGATATCTTTGAGTTGGCCGAGGGTGATATTTTTTATGGCATTGCTGGGGTGGACAACGGGGACGATGCAGTCGTAGGCCACGGCAAAGGGAACGGGATACCTCCCTTTCTCAACAGCCAGTGCGACCTCTTTGTCTTTGATAAACCGGGAGCTGTCGGCAATGTCCGTGGTACCATCGATAAGGGCCTTGATACCGTTGCCCGACCCACCACCTGAGATGGAGATCTTAACGTCTGGATTCTCTTTCATGTAGGCCTCGGCAACCTTTTGGGCAATAGGAAGCACTGTGGTCGAACCCTTGATCACCAGATTGCCAGCATGAACCATCCCTGCAATAAGGAACATAAAAGCCAGCGCCAATACAATAAAACATTTTCCCTTCATTTACTTTCCTCCTTCGTTTTAATGTAGTTACCAATTGTTAGTTTTTTGTTAGGAAAACATGAGGATTCTGTTATTATCCATGCAATCCCTCCTTTCCCAAGTATCTTGTGTTTGTACATTGTTCCTTAATTGTGAGGGGATTATGAGGAATAAATGAGAATTTTGTGTGACAATAATAGAGAGAATTGCTACTTGTTCAACTTTTAGGTAGGTGCAAGGTAAATATGCTCCCTTTTCCGAGAGTACTCTCAACCGTAACATGACCACCATGGGCCTGAGCAATATGCTTGACAATGGCAAGTCCCAGGCCGGTGCCGCCGAGCTCTCGACTCCTCCCCTTGTCAACACGGTAGAAACGCTCGAAGAGGCGTGGGAGATGCTCCGGGGCTATACCGCTTCCATGATCGCTGACCCTAATGACAACTTCGTCTGCGTTTCCGGTTGCTTCAACTTCTATTGTTTTGCCCGGCTCACTGTACTTGATGGCATTATCGAGGAGGTTGCCTATTGCCTGTTTGAGCAGACGGGAGTTGGCCTTAACTATAATTTCCTCACTACAGTTCAAAGTCACCTTTATTTTGCGTTCCCGCGCTTTCAACTCATAATCTATCGTGGTAGCTTCGAGAATGCGTTTTACATTCTCTTCAGTGAGCTGAATCTCCCCTCTTTCTGCATCTTGTTCAATACGCGAGAGATTCAAGAGATCATCAACAATTGCATTTAAGTGGTCCGACTGCTTCAAAACGATCTCAAGGAACTTTGAGACATTCTCTTTGTCATCGAGCGCCCCTTCTTGTAATGTCTCTACATACCCTTTGATAGAAGTGATCGGGGTCTTGAGCTCATGTGATACATTTGCCACAAACTCACGCCTCATATTCTCGAGTTGACGCATCCTCGTTATGTCGTTAAGCACAACGAGAGCGCCGATCTTTTTCCCTTTGCTATCACGCAGTAACGTGCCACTAACCTGGAGAAATTTGCTCTCAGGAACAACGAGGACAATTTCCCCTTCCACAGGTCCTTTCTCCGTCAAGACTCCGCTGAGGAACCGTTGGATATCGGCGTTTCTAATTACCTCCTGAATGGCACGGCCTTTTGCTGATGACAGGTCGATCCTCAAAAAAGATCCAGCAGCTTGATTAAACGTAAGAATGCGTTCCTCAGTGTCAACTGCCAGTACCCCTTCCCGCATAGCGGAGAGGATGGTTTCCAGCTCGTTGCGTTGTTCAGTGGTCATTTGGATCCGTTCACCTAATTGTTGTGCCATCTGATTCAATGTATCAGCAAGACTCCCGAGTTCTTCGGAATCGGGAACCAACAATTTGCGAGAAAAATTACCTTCTGCAAATCGCTGAGCACCTCTCTTCATCTCCTCTATGGGCCGACTGATGCGCCGGGCAACATAGAGGCTTGCCACTGCAGCTAAAAGAACTAAAAATAATCCGGTAAGGGCGATCTTTTGATAGATGGAGCCAAGAGTCGTATCGATCTCACTCACTGGTATTGATGTCCTCACCACACCCGCAATCTCACCTTCTTTCTCAAGGGGTATGGCAACGTACATCATCTCTTGCTGCAAGGTATCGCTATAACGGGTAAAAATACCTCTGCTCCCTAATAAAGCCGCTTTTACCTCTGGACGTCCTGCGTGATTCTCCATCTCCTGAGGATTTTCGTCGGAATCTCCCAATACTTCTCCTGAAGGGTGAATCAAAGTTATACGGGTTGCAGTTTCCTTGCCGACTGTTTTAGATAGTTCATCAAGGGATTTTTGACTTTCTCTGTCAAAAGTCCCTCCAACCTCTCTCGCGATGAGATGCGCCCTGACTGTAAGGTCCTCAGCAGTTTTACGTAAATAGAACTTCTTTAATGTCGTAGAGGCATAGATACCCCCGATAAGAATAGACGATAGAATAATTACAAGGTAAACCGGATAGAGTTTCCAGAGCAGCTTTTTTCTACGCATGTGATCACTCTTTAAAGCGGTATCCTACCCCCCATACGGTCTCAATATACTCGCTACACGGCCCAAGTTTTCGGCGTAAAGAGGTGATGTGAAAATCCACTGATCGATCAGTCACAGCGACATCTTCGCCACGAGCGGCATCGACGATCTGGTAACGGGTAAAGACCCACCCCGGGCGTCTCGCCATGAGATGAAGGATACGAAATTCAGTGGAAGTGAGCTTGACCGGCTTTCCCTGTATTGATATCTCGTAGCGCCCAGGATGTATCATTAGATCGCCAAAGGTGAGAACATCGGTTTCTCCGATGGGCTCGCTCTTTCTTCTCCTCAGAACGGCTTTTATCCTCGCCAGGAGCACCTTGGGGCTAAAAGGCTTAGTAATATAATCATCAGCGCCAAGCTCCAAACCGACTACAATATCGGATTCCTCACCTTTAACCGTCAGCATTACAATGGGGATATGGGCTGTTTTAGGATCATGCTTTAACTCTCTACAGACGTCCAACCCATCGATCCCCGGCAACATGAGATCCAATATAATAAGATTCGGCACTTCTGAGCGAGCCTGCTTCAACGCATCTTCCCCTGAACCCACCGTGGTTATCCGATATCCTTCCCGGTCAAGATTGTATTTGACCAACTCGCGGATGTTCTCCTCGTCGTCAACCACCAGGACCTTTTCACCAGACATAAGTACCTCCACTACCAATCACTAAATGCATTCTAACAGATGGTCAATGTTTTTCAAATTATTTCCGACTTTTAAATTCATAAGATTAAAGATAATAAGGGGTTAAAGATGGAAACCTCCTTGCACCAAAAAATTTGGTGTAATATCTCACTTGCCCTTTGTACGAAGTCTCCATATAATAATGCGGTCAAGAAGCTATGATCAGACAATGAAAAAACTCTCTGAGATGATCAGCGAGAACGAGGGATATTTGTGGAAACTCAGCAACTGATATTCGGCCTCATTGGAGGCATAGGTCTCTTTTTTATCGGGATGCGGTTCATGTCCGAGGGGCTCCAGAAGGCTGCTGGGGACAGGATGCGGAGGATTTTGGAGACCCTCACCAACAATCGGATAGTAGCGGTCTTCGTCGGGCTTACCGTCACTTCAATTATACAAAGCAGCAGCGCCACCACGGTCATGACGGTCAGCTTTGTCAATGCAGGGCTCATGACCCTCAATCAGGCCATCGGGGTGGTTCTCGGCGCGAACATCGGCACCACCATTACAGCACAGATCATCGCGTTTAAGATTCACCACTATGCCCTGCCTGCCATCGGGATCGGCGTAGGACTGCGCCTCTTCGCAAAAAGCCCCAAATGGAAGTCAATCGGCGAGGTCATCATGGGATTTGGCATGCTCTTCTTCGGTCTTTCCATTATGAAGGATGCCATGGACCCCCTGAAAGACTCTCCCATGGTCAGAGAACTCTTTATCCAGTTCGAGGGCAACCCCCTTTTAGGGGTATTGGTGGGTACTCTCTTCACCATGATACTGCAGAGCAGCAGCGTTACGATCGGAATTACCATGATCTTGGCATCCTCGGGGCTCCTTTCCTTCTACGGATGCGTAGTCCTTAATTTAGGGGGCAACATCGGCACCACTATCACCGCCCAGCTGGCCAGTATTGGGACCAATACCGCCGCCAGAAGGACTGCTCAGGCCCATACCATGTTTAATGTCATCGGAGTCGTATATATCCTCTTGCTTATGCCCTACTTCCTCAAATTGGTCGATTGGGTCTTACCGGGAAACCCAGACTTCCTCATCAGTACAGCGGCTCAAGTGGAACATTACGGCATGGAATTAGGAGATAAGCCTTATATTGCGCACCATATCGCTATGGCCCACACCCTGTTCAATGTAATCAACACCATAATCTTTCTACCCCTCTTGGGGATATTGGCCAGGATAGCGAATTGGATGATCCCGCAAAAGACAGGAGAAGAGGAGTTCCACCTGGTATATCTCAATACCAAATTTGTCGATTCGCCCCCCATGGCCATCGAACAGGCCAGGAATGAGACCGTAAGGATGGGAAAGATCTCATCAGCCATGCTCGATGAGGTCATGGAGGCCTTTTTCAACAATGGTACCAAGGGCCTTGAGCAGGTTCGTAAGAAAGAAGAAATTGTGGATATGTTGCAGCGGGAGATCATTTCGTTTTTAGTTAGGACCTCTCAGGGATCCCTCTCACCAAAGGACTCTCAGGAGATCAACTCCATCATCCACATGGCGGACAATATTGAGCGGATCGGCGACCATGCAGAGAACCTCTGCAACCTCGTAGAGAGAAAGGCCAGGTTGAAGCTCCCCTTTACTGAGACAGCAACAAATGACATCCAGGAGATCTATACTGCAAGCCGGGAATTTGTTGAATTTGTCATCAATGGCATACAGAAAAGAAACCGCCGCATCATACCAGAAGCGGAAGCCTACGAGGAGGGGATCAACCACCTAGAAGACACCATGAGAGAGAAGCACATAAAGCGGCTCAACGAAGGAGTATGCGAGGTTGACTCCGGGCTTGTCTTCATAGACATGCTCACCAACTTTGAGAAGATAGGTGATCACACGTTCAATATCGCCGAGGCAGTGGTGGGGATAAAGTAAAACTCTGAAGGTATGTAAAAACAGAATGTGCAAAAAACCCTCGTAATTCAGAGAATCAAACGTATGATCATCAAAATAAACCCGGAAAATCCACAACAGAGGCTCATCCGTAAGGTGACAGACACCCTTAAGGAGGGAGGGGTTATTGCCTATCCCACCGATACCATCTATGGCCTCGGGTGCGATCTTCACCAAAAAGATGCCATTAAACAGATCCACCATCTGAAACGGCATGTCAAGACCAAACGACTGAGCATCATCTGCGCAGATCTGAAAGATATCAGCAATTACGCCTATGTCCCCGATTACGCCTACCGAACCATGAAGACCCTCATACCCGGACCCTATACCTTTATTCTGGAGGCCACCAAACTGGTCCCCAAGATCATGCTGACAAACCAGAAGACCGTGGGGATCAGGGTTCCTGACAATACAATCTCCCTTGCCCTCGTGAGGGAGTTGGGGCATCCCATCATTACCACCAGTGTCACCAAGCCCGACGAAAGCCTCTATAATGACCCAGAAGAGATCGATCAGATGTTTGGCAGACAGCTGGATATGGTGATCGATGGCGGAATCATAGTGGCGGAGCACTCAAGTATCATCGATCTTACCGATGAGCGCCCGCAGGTATTACGACCAGGAAAAGGTGATGTGAGCTTTATTGCCACAGGGGCATAAGGGGGGCAAGAGATAATCCTGATGGCCGGTAGGGAGATGAATAGCTCTTCCTTCAGGGTCAGATACCGAGCAGGTACCTCCTTACTGTATCCAGGGCAACCGCAGAGGCCATGAGTTTTACCGCGTGCCGATCACCGAAGAAGTCGTACTGTTTCACCTCGAGTATATCGTCCGCTGCCAAGGCAATAAAGACCCTGCCGACAGGTGCCTCAGGGGTTCCGCCAGTGGGCCCTGCAATGCCTGTTGTAGCTACTCCTATAGTAGCCTCACTATTTTCCCTTACCCCTATAGCCATCTGCTCAGCCGTTTCTGTGCTCACCGGCCCATATTTTTTCAATACGGAAGACGACACCCCCAAAAGCTCTTCCTTTGCTTCATTGCTATAGGCTACGACACCGCGGCGAAAATAGTCTGAGCTCCCCGGGACCTCGGTGATGCGGTGGGCAATGAGACCGCCGGTACACGACTCCGCAACGGCAATGCTCGCTTTTTTTTCTCCGAGCAACCTCCCCACCACAGACTCCAGAACCTCATCACCCGTGCCATAGAGATAAGCTCCCAGGCGTTCAGAGATCTCCTCTTCACATTGTTTATGCTGTGCCGCAACCTCCTTTTCATCAATCCCCCGCACAATCACTCTTATGTGTATCTCAGGAAAGGAGGGGAGATAAGCCAACTCGACATTTCCGGTAATACCCTCGATGACTTCCTTTACCCGAGCTTCGCTAATACCGAAAACCTTGAACTTCGCAAATCTGACGATCTCCTTTTTGCCACGAATTTTTTTCCTCAAAAAGGGAAGGAGGGCTTCTGCAACAATTCCCTTCATTTCCCGCGGCACACCGGGGAAGAAGAAGATGGTCTTCCCACCCTCCTCTAACGTGAATCCGCACAACCCAATGGGGTTTGGTAATGGTTCCGCACCGTGTGGCAATCGGGCCTGTTTTTCATCAGATGCTGTAAACCTAAGGTTCCACCTTCTGAATTTCGCTTTGAGCGTATCCAGATACTCTTTATTTACTTTGAGTTCTCTCCCCAAGGCAATAGCTGCCGCCTCAGAGGTTCGATCATCAGGAGTGGGCCCCAATCCACCAGTTACTAGAATCAGATCAGACCTGGTCATGGCCTCAAGCAAGGCTTCGGCAATGGCTTCCTTCTTATCCCCCACCGAGACAATCCTGGTGATCTTCGCACCCAGCGAGAAGACCGTATCTGCCAAAAAAGCAGCGTTGGTATCAGCAATATGACCGGTGATAACCTCATTTCCTATGGTTATGATCTCTACGTTCATTCCAGCATCCTGCAAGTCAGAATTTATAACGAAACAATTGCTACCGTAATCCCGTCACGCAGTATTTATCTTACACATTCCGTATAATGGTATCCACAGCCTTGTTGAGATGCCTCTTCTCCACAAAAGGATGAGTTGGGATGAGGATGAGCCTCTTTGACAGATATGTTGCATTGGGAAAGGGATCGGTGTTTCGGTCATAGCCAAGATCATACACCTCGTGAATAGGATAGGGGTACAAGATCGTGGACTCCACCCCTCCCTTGATAAGGGCGTCGCGGATGCTATCCCGTTTGGAAGGATCATCTATAAGAAGGGGAAACTGATTAAAGACCGGGAGGGACCCATCGGGTATGGCAGGTATGGTGATCCCATCTACCCCTGAAAAGGCACGATGGAGGTAGAGACCGTTCTCGAACCTCTTTTCAAAAATGAATTGAGCCCTCTTAAAGGCCGATTCACCCATACCTGCCTGAAACCTCGTATAGGCATGCATGGCGAAGTCGTGGTGGAGACCTTGATACTTGAACTGCGCAATAACACCCCGGAACATCGTGTAGAACCACGGCCGCACAGCGAGGGATAAGGCAATGGCCTTGAAGATGATGCCGATCTTCGCCTGTAAGGGCGGCTCTAGCAGGTATCGCTCCCCTTCATCCGTCACCAACCTATAGATATCCTCTCTGTCTGTCCCTACAGCCCCACCGGCGAGGGTCGCGAAGTTTTTACCACGGTTGAAGCTGACAAAGCTCACATCTCCAAAAGACCCGACCGGTCTGGCGTTTAATGTTGACCCTTGAGCCGAGGCCAGGTCTTCGATGATGAAAGATGATCTGGAAAACTTCTCTTCGTGTTTGGAGGATTCAAACCATTGCGGAAGCCCGAACATGTGAACGATGGTAACGGCAAAGGTGTCGTCACTCATAGCCGCTGGCAGGGCCGTAAGGTCCATATTAAAGGTCTTGAGGTCTATATCGCAAAGCCGGGGAACAAGCCCTGCCTTTTTGATGGGGAGGATGAGGGATGGTGCTGTGTATGCAGGGAGGATAACTTCCTTTTTATTGGAAAGCCTCTGGAGAGCTTTTAAGATGATAAAATAGGCTGCCGTGCCTGAATTCGCTAACAGGATATGTCTCCTCCTCGTGTGTTCCGCTATGGTCTCGGCAAATTTCTCCAAACTTCCACGAGAGAGAAGCCCGTTCACAATGTCTTTGAATCCGACAGGGGTCCCCACAGAAGGAATCATCGCTGCCTCCTCTCCCCCCCCTTCTTTATTTCCACAACATAAACAGGTGGATTGATCTTCCACCATGTAGGGATAGGGTAATAAAACACACCGCTAGGAACCCCTACTGAGCGCAATACACCTTTTATCTCACCTCTGGTAAATGCACGGAGGGGAAGTTGAATATCAGGGTCATGAAGTTGAACGGTCTTGTATAAGGTACATATCCAAGGGTTCATCATATTCCTAAAATCGAAGATGAGGGTACCCTGCTCTTTGCAGACCCGTAAAGACTCTTGTATAAAGGATGTCACAACCTCCTTCTCGGGGATATTCATAAAGACATTGAGTATGGTCACCGCATCAAAAACGCCGTCCTTAAAGGGCAAATACCGTGCGTCACTATGTATGAATAAACTCCTTCTTTTATTCGGGCATCGTTCCGCAGCCTGTTCCAACCACTCCCTTTCTAGATCTATACCAGCAAACAACCGGGTGGTATCTAATTCTAACAACTTTAACAGGAGACCTTCACCCGCGCCTACATCAAGTAACCGTCCTTCACCCCCTATTAAAGAAATTGCCTTTTGCCTGATCCTATGTGATAAAAAACCACCTGAGGGCTCTTTTATCTCATCCTTTTTCTCGATTAATGATCGCAAGTAATTGGCAATATTAGCAATTATCCACATTTTTTGATTCTTTCTAAAAGTTGAGAGGTAACCTCTACAACCTCTTGGACGGATATGGCCTTCCAGCAATCCATCTTATTACATGAAACTTTCAGGCACGGGGCACAGGAAACAGGATGGTATATTACACGAGTCTCATTCTTGCCTTGAATGGTAAAAAAAGCAGGAGCACTCGGCCCTGCAAGGATCACAACTGGGGTACCCACTGCCCGGGCAATGTGGGCAGGTCCGCTGTCGTTGGTCAACACAAGAGAGGCCTTCTCAAGAACGGCAGGGAGCACTCCAAGGAGGGTCTTGCCGGA
>CAYWLI010000005.1:24553-46031 GCA_964459135.1 uncultured Thermodesulfobacteriota bacterium
CTCTCAGCGCACAGCACAGACACCTCAGCAGTCGGAAAGGCCGACTTGAGTCCTCGCAAAAAAGGGATTACAAGGACCAGATCGCCAATACCTCCAAAATCAACAACAATAATTTTTTGAGGTCTCAAGCTCCTCCTTTTACCGGGGGACGATCCTTCCCTGTGCGTTTCGATCTAACCTGAGTGATCTGTAATTGTACAGCCTCAAAGACCTCATCCACTGTTATCGATTTCATACACTCGTGGTCTCTACATACCGCCCTGTTGCACGGGCTACATGAAAGCCCTTTGTTGATCACCACATCGTGTTTCCCATAGGGAAGCCACAAAGGGGTAACCGTCGAACCAATCATGGAAACAGTCCGGACCTTGAGGGCCGATGCGATATGAAGGGGACCAGAATTGTTGCATATTAAAAGGTCACACGTACTCAATAAGGCTATGAGCTTCCTGAGTCTCAGCCCAGAAAAATCCTGCACCCCTTTTCCTGCAACCTCTTTCACTTCTTTCACCAGGTCTTTTTCATCCCGGCTGCCGAGGAGAATAACCTTCGCTTCGTGTTGTTCAAGAACCCGTCTGGCCAACGCCCCAAACCTCTCAGTCGACCATCTTTGACTTGGATAATAGGCCCCGGGATGAATGGCCACTGTCAATTCATTGGCAGCAATTCCTTTGTTTGCAAGAGCCTCGGAAGCCCACGTTATCTCTTGATCGGTCAAAAAAACTTCTGGCTCGCAGCCCTCCCTAGCACCACCTAACACTTCCACCAGGTCTAACAGGAGATCAACCAATTTTTTCTGTGTCGAGGCTTCAGGGCCGCTGATATTAAAGAAGATCTCCCTCCCTGCTGCCTCAAAACCGATCCGGTATTTCCCCCCGGCAAGATACGTCATGAAGGCCTGCTTTAGTTCATACGTCACAAAGGGATCAATTACCAAATCATAGCCTTTAGGTCGGATCTCTCTTAAAAACCAAAGAATCCCTTTATAAATAAGGATTTCATCGACATGGGGATTATGCTCCAAAATCTCGTGATTTCTCTGAGAGGCAAGGACCGTGATTTTTGCTTCAGGATACACCCTCCTCAATGCCTTTAGGGCAGCCGTGGAAAGGACCATATCACCGATACGGTCATGCCGGAGAAATAAAATCCTCTTTATCTTCTCTCTGGGAAGGCTCTGGGTCTTCCTAAAGAGCAAAAAGGGAAGTAATAAGGTTTTTCGTATCTTTAAATAAATCACCTTCAATGGTAATTTAAGAAAGTATAGCATGGACCTCTATTGCATCAGTTATGATACTACCGATTAAGAGACTGAGCCCCTTTGCAAAATAATTTAAACTCCTTATATGCCATTGGACTATCCCCATATCAGGCACAATTTCCTCTATCCTGAAACCTGCCTTTTCTAATGCCAACCTTATGGTCTCAGGTGTAAAGTGATATAGATGAAGTTCTCTGTCTAATGGATCAAACAGGTGCATTCTTTTACCTTTGACTAACCTGTATGCCCACTGAGAAACGATATTGTTGAGGTTCGGTATAGCCAGGATAAGCACACCGTCATCCTTCAATATGCGTCTTATCTCCTTTAGGATAACAAGGGGATTTGTCGTGTGCTCAAGCACATGCCACATTGTTACTGCATCAAATGTCTTATCAGGAAATCCAATATCCTTTAACTCTCCCTGGAGTATATTAAGATCGAGCCTTTCCCTTCCATACTTGACTGCAAAAGGTGAAATTTCTGTTCCTGTTACATCCCAACCATCTTCCCGAGCAAGTTCAAGGAAAAGGCATTCTCCGCAACCCGCATCTAACAGATTACCTTGTCTTCTTGAAAAATTGTTGAGAGTTTCAAGCCGCGACTTCCACATTTTTATTCTTTTCATTCGCTGATTCTCAAGCCACGGGGTATAGTATTCTTCCGAATACGCCTTGTTGAAGAGTTCTTTTGAAGGAATAGGGTCTACGTAAAAAAGACCACATCCTGAGCATTTCAAGACCTGATATCCACCTGCGCATTTTTCTATAACAGTAGAGTACGATCTATTACAGAGTACACACGCATTTTTATCTACATTTTTGCTCATATCTTTCTTTAAGAATTTCTAAATAGAGTTTCTTAATCTTGTCAGCATGTTGCTGAATGGTAAAGGACTCTTCAACCCTTTTTCTGCCGGCTTTACCCATAGCTTTGGCCTTGATTTTATCTGTCAAAATTGAAAGGACTGCCTCTGCAATCGCATTGGGATTACCTGGAGGTACTAACATTCCAAAAACATTATCTTCAATTATCTCTGTGAGTCCTCCTATCTTTGATGCCACCACAGGCACCTCAACCGCCATAGCCTCAATAGCAACTCTGCCAAACCCTTCAGTTACTTCACCCCCGTATTTCTTGATAACTATTGACGGGACAACTAAGATATCCAAAGTTTTGATTACCTTGAGAATATCTTCTCTAAAACCAGTGAAAAAGAGACGGTCTTTGAGATCCAACTCGGCAGCTTGTTTTTTTAGGATATCAAGATATGCCCTTCCCTCTCTGTCTCTCTGAGAGACATCACCAATAATGAAAAAAAATACATCTGATCTTTGCTTTTTTATAAGGGCTGCAGCTCTTGAAAAATATTCGTATCCCTTCCACGGATCTATTCTTCCCACAGAACCTACCAACTTCGTATCTTCTGGAATATCATATTCCTTTCGTAGTGGTACGGGGGTAAGGCTATTAGGTATCTCAACCGCATTTGGTATCATTTCAAACTTATCTCTATAAGAAGGCCTTCCCCTGCAAAAAGTATCTATAACAGCATTAGATACAGCAATGACCTTCTGCGAAAGCCGAACAAAAAGACGATCTCTCCAGGTAAAAGGGATGATAACTCTTAGGTGGCCGATTAAAGGAACCCTTGCAAGCCGCGCAGCAATCCCTGCCCTTATATCGAAACAGTTAACATGGACAAGATGAATGCTATTTTTCTTGATATAGCTGAATATTTTTAATACAATGAAAATGCTTGAAAAAAGATAATTTCTTTTTAAAACAGCGCTTTTTATCCCTAATTTCTTTGCCTTTTGAACAAGAGGACCTTCTGCGTAACAGATTAGGAATGGTCTAACCATTTGATGGTCAAGGTTTTTTAAAAGAATCAGCAGGCTTATCTCTCCACCACCGATGTAGGTAAATGGAGAAATATATAAAATATTTTTCATGGGCTAATATAGGTGATGTCTTATGAGTTGTGTAAATTTATTTTACCAAATAGCATGCGTAGCTTAGCCTATCACCTGATATGGCAATGATAAAGACCTCAACTATTTTCAATCATTAGACATTACTTTTCGCTAATAATAAGATAACTTTCGACGAAAGGAAGAAGGAAAAAATTTAATTCCTTTTTAAAATTCCTGTGCCATAAATAGTTGCTTAAGATAAGCTGAATCTTTCTTATAAATTTAAATCTCATGCCGAGAATATAAAAATCAAAAATTACAGGAAAGAGCTTTATTTTAGTAAATCCTACTTTTTCTAAAAGGCGTCTGAAAAGAAAAGGAGAAATTTGTCCTACGTGAAGCCTATCAGAATCAGAGGCTCTTTTCCTAAATTTCATGATAATCCTATCTAATAATCTATACATGCTAAATGGGTTTTTGGTAATAATATACGCTCTACCTCGATCATGTAACAAATCGAAGGTAATCTTTGAAATTCTTTCTTTTGCTTCCATATACTCAAATGCCCGAGAGCTAAAAATGACGTCGAATTGTCTTCCTTTCATCAACGATCCTTCTTGGAAATCTCCGCATATATACTCAATATTTCTTCTAGCTAATGACTGTTTGGCTAATGCAATCATTTCTGAAGATATATCCAAAACGGTAAACAGTTGTGCTTTGTCTCGGATAATTTTTGTCCAAGTACCAGGCCCACATCCTATTTCAAGAAGCGAAAAGCACTTGATATTCTTCAAGTGGTATTCTATAGTATTTCTAGTCTGGTCATAATCCCGCTTGCGCAGTTCGTTGTCCTTCCACCTTTGAAACTCATACGTTATAGTTTTATTCCTAACCTTCTTATCATAAAATTCCTCAACGAATTTTGGATCAATCTGCCGTTCCCTCATCTGTCTTCTCCCAATCTTCTAACAAACACACCTAAATTCTTCCTGAAATCAAAATATTTCTCTGCCACTTTTCTACAATTTCCATGCAACTCATCGTAATTATTAAAAATATGAACCATTGCCCTGTATAAATCTTCTTTGTTAGGTTCTATCACCTCGCCGCAGTTCTCTTCTTTGATGATTTTAGATATCTTAACTTTATTGGAAACAATAACCGGCCGTCCGCAAGCCAACGATTCCATAATAGACATAGGATAATGTGGCGAACCTGTGAGATCCCGAATAGGAAATACGGTTACTGAACATCTTCTGTAGTAAGGTAGTATGTCTATTTGTCCATCAACGACCTTCACATTATTTTCTATATTGAGTTCTCTAATCAATGATTTTATTTCTCCATAAAAAACACTTCTCCAAATCAAATACAAGTTGCTCGGATAGTCATTAATAAATCTTTTAAAAGCCGAAAGAAATATATATAACCCTTTATTATGAAATTTATTCTTCCATCCCCATTTGCCTTGAGGTGCAGAAGCAAATAAAAAAGAAAACCCCTTAGCTTTACGCTTTGGATCTTCTATATAACTGTACCTCTCCAAGTCAATACCCGGTCTTACAACAATAAAATTATTTAAAGATTGAGTTAACTTCACTAATGCCTGCTCTTCTTCTTCATCATTTACCAAAAAATATCTTAATTTTGGCAAAACATTTTTAATAAAAGTCATCACTTGTTTATCGTCCGGAATTATCCATTTTTGGGTAACATAACTTACGCCAACAGACTTTTTACTATTGAGCAGTCCTTTCCTTAACAGTGCATAGATTACTTGGTTAAAACGAGATCTAACATCCCCTTCAAATATTAAATAATCATACTTTCCCTGAATAAAAAGAAGATATATGAGAAAAATAGTATAGCGTATTACTATATGATTATTAAAAATCAAAAACTTGCCATCTTTCATGATGATTCTATTCATGGTTGATGTTCCCAATACAGGCGCATATAAAATTTGCGAATGCGCCTTGACGGTATTTTTCCACCGCTCATTATAGGGAGGACCAAAATCTGGGGCTACTATCAGAAGTTTCTTTCTACTATAACCAACTATACCTTGGTAAATATGCATAGTTGATTTAGCAATATCTATCCAGTTGTATTTTGACTTAGCGAAACGCAACGACTTGCTACCTATCTTTGCTAATTTATCGCTTCTCATCGACAAACATCTTGTAATTTTCTCAGCGAGAACCTGTATATCCTGGGGTGGGATAATATAACCATTCTGGCCTTCTTTAACCATTTCCCGAAAAACAGCAATATCTGACACAATTACGGGCTTAGAGAAAGCAAAAGCCGTGTGCAAGGCACCGCTACCATAGGTATGTAAATATGGAAATACAACAAGATCAGAAGCCTTAAAATAGATACCGATCTCATTTAAAGGTATATACCGTGGAATAAATTTAATCACTTGCTCAAGATCTAGTTCTTTTATTAATTCTTTATAGCGTATAATTAGATTTTGCTGTTTCGATGGGCCTACAATTATCAATCGAGCCTCCTCAAGTTTATCAACAACATCCTTAAAGGCGGGAATGAGATATTGGAGGCCTTTATATTCTCTAATCGCACCAAAACACAAAACGACCTTACTCTCTGAGGATAAACCTAATTTTTCTCGTGCCAAGTTTTTAGTTAATTCTGCGTATCCGTCTGTGTGAAAAAGATAATTGCCGTGAGGTATGACAAAAATCTTACTCGCTTTGACATTAAAATCTCCGATCAATTCCTTTTTGTTCTCTTCAGAGTGGGTGATCAGTGCTTTGCAAAAAGCATAAATACTTTTGAAAGCAAATCTCATCCCCTGAACAGTCTTCTCAGATTCATCGTGAGGTAGGACATTGTGAGCAGTAAAAATAACGTTTACCATCAATAACCGGGCTAAAACAAAAAATATCCAATCTCTTCTTGCGGAAATTAATGATTGAATATGAATTATGTCTGGTTTTATTTTTATAATAAAATTTATTATCCTAAAGACAGCTCTAAAATAAGTCTGGTTCTTTATGGGTATTTTGACTATCCTAAAATTTCTGGGAAAACCATCTAACTCATAATCTCTGTCGGTTAGAAGAATCACCTCTAAATCCATAATTTTTGAAAGCTCCTGTGATAAATTATAGGTATAGTGAGCAATTCCCCCCCATCCACCTGTTTCTATCAGAAGAGTTTTAATCCTATCTCCCATGGCCTTTGAATAGCAACAATCTCAACGGAACCTGCAAATATTCCTGTATGTGCTCTCTTCCCCTCAAAAATGGGGACTTACATAGTCTTATTATAAGATAAACAAGCGCCCATATCATAGTAGAAATTCTGAACATAATAGCTTTAGGTTTATTTAAATTCTTCTTTATATACCAATGGAGACTTTTATAATAATCTATTTGTCTTACGTGGGTGTGTTGTGTCCCACCTTTTGCATGGTGATGGATAACAATAGCGTTAGGATTAAACAAAACCTTATAGCCAGCTTTCCATGCTTTAAAACAATAATCCATATCTTCTGAATAAATAAAAAACTGCTCATCGAGCATATTTAGCTTTTGATAAATATCCCTTCTCGTCATAAAAGCTGCGCCTGTAATCCAATCAACTTCTCTAATATAATTATGCTTCCAATAATCGTAATGGTATCGTTTCGAAAAAGAATTCCCTGGAAAATATAAGGTTATTTGGAATGCGTCAAGTATCGCTACCGTTAATGTCATGAATTTCCAACAAGATGGATGTAATCTTTCATTGGGATAAAGTATTTTAGGGCCTACTACTCCCACATCAGGGTGTGATTCCATAAAATTAAATAATTCATAAATAGCATTGTTGTACAATTCTGTGTCAGGATTCAATATTAAAAAATAGTCCCCATGACTTACCATAAATGCCTGGTTGACCGACCTTGAGAAACCTCTATTTTCATTATTACAAATGAGGGTAACCTGCGGGAAACGCTCTTCTAACATCATCGGTGTTCCATCCAAAGAATTATTGTCTACAACGATAACTTCATAGTTGACACCCTTAGTTTTACGAAAAATTGATTCCAAGCATCGAGCTAACAACTCTTTTGTGTTGTAACTTACTATTGCTATCGATACATCCATTGGGAGTGACGTCGCTTTACAATAAGTAAATAATAATTAATATCAATGGCAAAGCTATAAAAAGACATTAAAAATGACATAAGTAAGCCTGCGGAACCATCTTTATAAACAGATTGTCGGAAGTAATAGTTTATAAAATTATAGACTGGTTTAAGAAGAGTCATCATAGGTTCAAAAACACGAATATTTGTTCTTTTCTTTAATCTCTCCTCAGCATCCCATTTTGTATATCTGAAAAATTTATCAAAAAAAACTTTTAAATTAGGATATGGATAATGAAAAATGGGATTCCTAAGATAAGCCTTTTTGCCTTTGACAATAGTTTCTGGATGTACTTCCCTTTCCTCCAATTTTACCAAATCTTTTTTATAAAGCCTCAATTTCTGTTCGTATTTCCTCCAATTTTTTAATTCCCTTCCGAAACAGAAATATCTCATTGGCATGAAATAGCCATTTATATCAGTATTTTCGGCTAAACGTTCCTCTATCTCTTCTGTTAACTCCGGTGTGTATTTTTCATCGGCATCGACCGCCAAAATCCAATTGTAAGATGCAAACTGAAAAGACCAATTACGAGTACGCGCATAACGCTGATATCGTCTTTGATAAATTTTATCCGTGTATTCTCTACAAATATCAATGGTTCTATCAGTACTCAAGGAATCAATGACAATTATCTCATCTACCCATTTTATAGACTCGAGACAATCTCGTATCTGTCTTTCTTCATTAAAGGTTAAAATAATCGCCGTTATTCTATTTTTCTTTTTTCGCATACAGCAATAATATTTCTGGCATATGCCAATTTTTTTCTTGAAATAATGAGATCTTGTGTTGTAATGGCATTCGTATCCTTCGCTCCGGTACTCTTAGCTATCCAATCAAACAAATTGTTTCGCAATGACTGAGAAAAAAATTTCCGCATATTAAATACATCAATAAATCTTATTACATAATGGGCAAACCCACTAATCCCTTTGATCCTTCTACCCCTTTTCTGCCCAAACAATTCGATTGCACTGAAATGTTTATTGAGGATTACTTTGAATTCTTTGAAGGTAAGCTCCTTTATATGTGAAGAGCTAGGCCTTGTTCCTTCAGCTCTTACAATCTCTTTGTTAGGCGTAGAAATTATCGCTATTCCACCATCGTTTAGTATCCTCATAATCTCCGACAAAAATTTATCCTGTTTTTCTAAATGTTCAATGGCCTCTAAAGAAACAACGACATCAAAAATATTATCTGCAAATGCTAAGAAACATCCATCCATAGCCAAATAACTTATGTTAGTTTTGATAAAATTATCAAAAGCACACTTTAATCGCGCTCTATCTAACTCTACTCCTACCAGCTTTTTTGCATATTTCGAAAGTTCATACGTACCATCCCCAATACCACATCCTAGATCCAAAACAATCTTACCTCTCACAAATTTCTTAACAAAATTATATCTGGCTACATGTTCCTGGTATACCAGGTTACTATCAAACCGAGTCTTCATAGCGTTTAGCTTTTCGCTATCGATTCTTTTATGGTAGCCCATAAAACGGTTAATTCCTCCAGTTTGAAAATCTTCAAAATTGTAAAATAGACTACACCCGAAGAAAAAATGGTTAAGAGAAGATTTAAAACTAACGTTGCGGGATCAGAAAATAAAAAAACCTTTAAATAATAAAATGAAAGAAAACACCATCCTCCCATAATTACTGCTGCCAAAATTACTTTATATGAAAATACGACAATTTCTTTAATATTGATTGTGCCTATTTCCTGCCTTATCATATATAAAAGATATATAACTATTATAGATACTACAATGGTTGTTGCAAGGGCGATTCCCGCAATGCCTAAGTACTTTATCAAAATGTAATCTAATACAAAATTTAGCGTAAAACCAATCAACTCATATCTAAATAACATCCAGTTCTTCTTTAAGGCATAACAAGCTCTTGCTAATATCGGCCTTAAACTAAAAGCAATGAGCCCCCACGATAAAAAGAAAAGGGCCTGCCACGTAATCTCGGTGGCTTCAACCCCAAATTTACCGTGTTCAAATAAAACTCGTATTAAGGACTTACCTAAGACAATAATACCTGCTATGCAAGGGGTGATTGCAAGTAAACTCATCTTCGCAGAAAAGATGAGCGTTTTGGAAAAATCCTTTTTATCATTGGCGGCAGTATGTCGTGCTAATACAGGGAAAACTACTACAGCGATTGTTGTTGAGAAAAATGTTACCGGAATGGCTACTATTCTATTTGCCAAATTAAGGGCAGTAATAGCCCCGTTTTCAAGAAAAGAACCAAAAAATCTGTCTATAACGCCAATACCCTTACCAATAACCTCCGCACCAATCAATGGAATCATAAGAATAAGAATTTCTTTAATAGCAGGATGTCGTAAATTAATTCTGAATTTATAGGGTTTTTTATAAATGGCAAGAAAAAAAACTAATAGGGCAAATGAAACCACATATCCAGCAACTGTTCCCCAAGCAACAGAAAAGATCCCCCATGCTTGGGAAAAAATCAGTATAAAAACGATTAAGACCACAACATTTATAATTGCTGTTAAAGAAGGAAGAAGATACTTATAGTAGGCTCGATAAATTCCTCC
Source organism: uncultured Thermodesulfobacteriota bacterium (assembly GCA_964459135.1). Lineage (GTDB taxonomy): Bacteria > Desulfobacterota > B13-G15 > B13-G15 > RBG-16-54-18 > CAYWLI01. The sequence continues at coordinate 34,468 of CAYWLI010000005.1, forward strand.
TAATAATCCTCCTGCAGCAAAAATAAAAAGAAGCGGAAGGATTATCTGAGTTAATCGTGTTGCCAAGATATGGGTCTTGTGATCAAAACCGGGTGCGAAAAGAAAAACGAGCTGTGAAGAAAACAGGATACCCAAGACTGCTAACGCTGCTAATACTAGGACAGAACAATTGATGACAGAACTGGCAACTTCCCAAGCCTCGTGTTCATCTTTTTTGGTAAGATACTCTACAAAAACCGGGATAAATGTCGCGCCAAGGGTACCAAATAAAAGAAACTTAAAAAGCAGTTCAGGGATATTAGTTGCGATATACCACGCATCAGTTATAAACGATGCACCAAAATTTTTGACGATTAATACATCTCTAACATAACCTAGAAAAAAGGCGACAATATTAACAGTAAAAATGATAAAACTGCCTGTAACTATTAATTTGCGATACATTTCATTATAATTATTGATTAGTACTATGTGAATTCTCTGTACTTAACATATCAGCCTCTAATCCCTCTTGCCTGAGTAAAATATACGCTGCAAAAAGCCCCATCAGGAACCAAAATGGCTCCATGATCCGAACGATGATAAAGGAACTCGCGCTGATTGAATGTCCTATAAGGCCTACCAAGGCCCCCAGCATCCCCAATGAGAGGGCCTTGAAGAATGGGTCATCCACGGATCGATAAGTATCCCATAAAAAGAGGGTCATGCGCCACAAGAGAAAGAGAAAAAAGGCAATGCCCACAATCCCCGTCTCCACCAATACCCGAAGGAACTGGGGGTCGATGAAGCCTGCTCCGGTGACACCATAGCCTAAAATAGGCCGTTTCTTCCATAATTGAAACCCCTTCTTGTAGCTGGTCAGCCTCTCCGATGCCGAGGGATCAAGCTCCATCCCCATGAACTGCTCGGTTCGCGCAAAGAATGGCTCGGCTCGGAAGGTGCCGGCAAATCTCTCTTTCGTCGACTCAGGGGCCACATAGGGAAGGACAATGACAAGGAGGATAGCCCCTATGATGAAAAAGAGCCTCTTCGATGAAAGGATCACAAAAGGTGCGCTCATAAATATCAACCCCATCCAAGAACCCCTGGATTGGGTAAACATCAAGATGACCCCTGAAAGAACGAGCAATGGAATCAGAAGATTGGTTCGCGAACCGAAGGCCCTGAGCAGGAACAAGGCAAGGGACACAGAAATGATGATAAGGAGGTATCCCCCCAGCGTATTGGGCTCTCCAAGTTCGCCCTCAAAAGGGGCGGTTACCCGTGCACCCGAGGGGACTTGATAGAGGGCGTAGAGGTTGACCAAGAAGGCCACAAGGAGGATCAGGATGACAAAGGTCTTTATATCCTTTTCCTCCCTCACATAATTGACCACCATAAAGAAGATGACGAAATACTCAAACATCTTCAGATTAAAAAACAGGCCAGTCGCAACGCCCACCCTCCCACTCACCATTCCTATGAAGGTAGCAAGGAGAGAAACGGCCATGAATAGGGCAATAGGGGTATGCAGGGAAGTGCTGCGCAAAGCAGCCAACTCCTTGTAGACAGCGACCCTAGTGAGCCACGTAACAACGATAATCATCAACAAAAGATCGTCCATCCTGAAGGTAACTTCCCTGGCAGCGGTCTGACCGACAATTACCTCCGGTGAAAAGAGCATGGAAAAAATGAGAATGTAGAAGGCAATCTGGGGGTATAAAAAGCAAATGATAGATATCACTAATGCCAAAAAAGCTATGAGCATAAATGAAGGTGGCAGTACGATGATAAGGAGGGCTGCAAAAATGGAAAGACAGACCAGGATCAACCTGAGCCGGAGGGGAGGATCAAGGCTGATATTCAATTATTCCTTTTTCTCCTTTCCGTAGTATTGCGCGTAGGTATATTTATAGAAATCGGGGCTTACTTCCGCCTTCATCTTGTTGAGCACGGCGCCTATGATCCTTCCCCCTGCGTTCAGGATATGGGTCCGTGCCCTCCGCAGAGCCATCTTGGGGACCTTTCCCGCCTCATAGACGAGCAGGACCCCGTCCACATGGGTGGAAAGCTCCACGGCATCCATTACGGGGAGTATGGGAGGTGTATCAATGATGATGTAATCAAATTCCTTTACCTTCTTTACCTCCTCAAACACATCCTTTATGTACACAGACAACATCTCCCTGGCCTTCGGTGTCTTTCCTCCGGTCGGGAGGATGTGCACGTTCTCCAGACCTGACCCAGAGAGGGCAAAATCGAAACCTCTCTCCCCCAATATCAGATCCACGATGCTCCTGGCCGCCTCTGTGAACGGAACATTCCTCAAGATGACGTCGGACAGACCCGGTTCTCTCGGGATTCCAAAGAGTCTGTTCACCATGCTCATCTGAAAATCAGCATCGATGACCAAGACCTTCTTGCCCGTTTGCGCAATGGAGACCGCCAGGTTCATCAAGACGAAGGTCTTCCCTTCGCGAGTAGCAGGGCTGCTTATCGCAATGACCCGCGCCGATTCCACCTTCAAGAGGGCTGTGCGCAAGATCCTGAAGGCCTCCGTCAAGAAATGATTAGGAACAAAATAGGTAAAAAGAGACTTAAAGAGTTCGGGGTCTTGCGGGATCTTGTCCTCCTCCCCTTTGGTCATCTCCTCTCTCAGCTCTTTTTCACCAAGATAAGGGATCACCCCTAAGACCGGTACCTCTAAGATGGACTCAATATCTTCCACCGTCGTGATGGAGGTGTCATAAGACTCATAGACAACGGAAAAAACCACTCCTAACAAGAGGCCGATGAGGATTCCCAAGAGACCGTTTTGAAGATATGAGGGCCTATTCACGGGGGAATAGGGCTTGACAGCGGGGTTGACAATGGAGACTTCCTCGATCTTCTCCGCCTCTTTGATCAAGAGTTCTTGATACTTGGTCTTGAGCTGGGTGTAGAGGGTGTCATTGACCTCCACCTCCCTCTGTAAACGCTGAAAGTTGACGGCCTCGGTAGGTAAGAGACTCACTTTTTCATGTAAGGTCTTCAATTCAACAGCAAGCTGCTCAATCCTGTTTTGATAACCCTGACTCTGGGCTGACAGATGTTTTAATAATTCTTGTTGGGCGTTTGCCAGCTCACCATCGATCGCCTTGACCTCGGGATGGGCAGGGAAATAGGTGAGGAGTAAATTCCTCTTCTTCAAAAGAAGGTCAGAATAGTTGTTCAGGACGGACAGTATCGAAGATAGATCCCGCTCGACTGTCATCTGATTTCTGGGGTTGATCATCTTGCCCGCCTTTACCTGTGTGACGGCGTAATCCACCTCCGCCCTCTCCGCCTTCAGATCATCGATCTTTCCCTCTATTTCAACAAGCTTCCTGGCCAAACCCATCTCTTTCTCACTGAGATGGGCGAGGGATGCACCTTCACGAAAAGCGCGAAGGGCCTCTTCCGCATTTTGTAAGTTCTTCTCTACCTGGCTCAGTTGTGTTTCTACGAAGTCCTTCGCTTCGAAAACCCTTTTGTTTCTCGATGCGATGTTGGTCTCCCGGTACTTTTCCGCCACCAGGTTGGCCAACTGCTGGGCCTTCTCAGGGGTGGCGGCGGTTGCGCTGATGGCAATAATGTTAGAGAGTCCTTGTCGCTCAACGGAAATGGCACCTCGGAGGGAAGAAATAGTACCCCTATATTCCTCGTTGGCGCCCAAATCTTCAACAGTCGCATCGCGCGGGATCAACCCTATGGCCTTTGCCACCCTCTCCATAACATCAAAGCTCTTGATCATCTCCATCTGCCCCGCCAGGACGTCCCCGAGGGGATACGAAATGACCTCCATCAGGAATCCGGTCACATCGGTAATGCGCTCTACCCGCACGGATGCGGTCGCCTCATACCGAGGGGGAGGCGTCGTAAGATAGGTCCCAAAGATGACAGCCGTGAGGGTAAGGAAAAGGACCGATGCAATAATCTTTTTCCTTTTTTTTAGGATGAAGAGATAATCCCTTATGGAAAGATCGTAACCTTTTTTCTCCATCACAACCTCACGGTGTTAAACCCTTGATAGTGGACGCGCCCCCAAGGGGAAGGGAAAGAACTTCCATGGTCGGACGGATATAGAGATTGATAAAATTGTTCCAGTCCCCTATGGCGCTCCGAGGCACATAGATAACATCATTCTGGGCAAGAAGGACATCCTTCGCATCTTTACCCTTGGCCGTCCTTTGCATATTAACTCTGATAAGCTTGGGATTATCGAGGTCCCCTCTGATAATCCTCATATCTTTTAGGACGGCGGTGTTCTTATATCCGCCTGCCAAGGCAAGTGCCTGTAGGGTGGTCATCCCTGCGGAAAAATTGTATACCCCTGGCCTCTCTACTTCACCCAGAACAAATATCTTTCTTTCCCGCCATTCCCTTGGAATGAGGTCCACATTGAAATCTCGAACATACTGGCTGAGTTCCATCCGGGCCTTTTCCCTGATCTCTTCGACGGTATGCCCTGCGGCCTCCACCTCTATGAACGATATGACTATCGTGCCGGTGGACATGACCGTGGCATCGTACTCCGTCAATTTTACCCCCTCTCGCAACCTCACCGACAATACATCCCCGATGCCTACGGTATAGACGGCTCGACTCTCCTCTGTCGTATACGTGGGTTCTTCGGTTGTAGCACAGGCAAGAAGTAACAGAAAAGATAAAACAACGATGATCCCTCTGCTCAGCATCTCTCTCATGAGAGACTCCTCGTGATAAAGAACTTCTGGTCCCTGTCCAAATCCACAATTCTTGGTTTGTTGTATTGTAGATCGTCTTTATCATGGGTAATCTTCACCACGGGACGCATCGGGTTCGCCCTGTTCTCATCAATCACCTCAGCCTTCTCTCGGCTGTTCAACTCCACGTGGCTCCCCACTGGAAAGAGAAAATAGGCGACCAACGATTTGAGCACACTGGCGGGGAAGTGCTGCTTCTCCCTTGTCACGATCTCTTTAATCGCCTCAAATGAAGAATACTGTTTCTCCCGGTAGGGACGGGTATGGAGAAGGCTGTCGTATATATCTGCGATACCTATAATGTAGGAGAACTCATGGATCTCCCCACTTGACATGCCATGAGGATAACCGGACCCGTCCATCCTCTCATGCTCCTGCAGCACGATGTGAGCGATGTCATCAAGGGGTTTGAGGCGCTCGTACCCATAGATAGGATGTTTTCTCATCTCTTCAATTTCTGAATCAGAAAGAGCTCCTTTCTTGGTCCATATCTGCTCTGGGATATCCCCCATACCGACATCGTGAATGAGCGCAGCGAGGGATAATTGCTTCAACTCATCCTCACTGTAACCCATCCCCATGGCTATCTTCGCCCCCTGAGCCGCTACGTTCACGCAGTGCTGAAGGAGGTACACATCGGGTTCTTCCCCGTAGAGCGCTTTTTTCATGAGGCCCCTATCAGTCTTCACTGCCCTGATAAATTGGGGTACGAGCGGCGCAAGCCCTTTCTCAACCAGATCTATGGGCTTCGCCCCCCCTGCGGAATAGTAAAATGTGTCGAAGGTACTCAGTAATGTATCGTATATATTATTCTCACCCACCAGTGTATCCGTCGCCATAAAAATCTCCCGCATCGGCGTCCACAACATCTCTTTCCCGCCCATAAGCGACGCCCGTTCCGCACCAACAGATTCCACCATCCTCGCATCGACAAAGTCTTTTCCCTGTATCGCACCGAGCAGAAGAGCGGCGTCACACAGATGGTTTATGTTGCGAGGGAGTCCCCCCCCCAATTGATGTATCATGTGCACGGCATCTTCGGTGAAGATGTTCGGATCCGGGGCGCTCACCTTTTTGAGCTGATATTCTATATAAGCACCCGTTTCCTCCTGGCTGAGCGTGTTGAGGACATAATAAGCCCCTATCCTTTGCGTGAACCCCTCTTTATCTTGGAGAATAGGGATGACCTCCGGCTGACCCAAGAGGAACAGGGTCAAAACCGGAGAACCATTCCATGACCAGTTGGTCAACAACCTGAGCCTTTCCCACACGTCATGATCTTTTATTGCCTGGCACTCATCGATCAACCATATATTGGTAGCACCCTTCTCTACGTTATCGCGGAGCTTATCCTTGAGAATATCTATCACTCCATCACCATCGCGAGTGGAAGCAACCCCCATACTTTCCCCTAGCTCTTTCACAATCTCGGAAAAATCGCCCATGGGGTTCTCAACGACTCCCATAGTAAACGGTATATTGTATTGCTCAAGATCGCCCTTGATCCGTTTCCAGAGGGTGGTCTTGCCGGAACCTGCATTGCCCGCGATCAAGATGATCCTCTTATGGGTCCGTATGGCCTGAAATATCCGTGCCCTGGCCTCCTCATGGGTCGAGGAGGGGAAATAGGTATCTCCAGAGGGGAAGACCTTGAACGGCAGATCTAGAAAATGCCAGTATTTCTCATATTCCAACATAATCCAACCTCATTGTAAGAAATCCTCATTAGTAAGCTTCTTATTTAAATTACAAATTATAATATAATATCTAAAAAAACTCAACCTCAACTCAGTATTACTGAGCCACCATAAAGTAGATATATTCTATGCAAATAATGCAATTTTTTTGCCAAAAATGATTTTTGTCGCACATTAAGAACTAGTGCGCATTACCCTCAACATAAGATATGCGGGGGACTGAAGTGGCTCTTGCAACAAAAAGATGCAAACAAAGGACAACATCCTCAATTACAGGGGCAGGAGGTTGAGATTCTTATAAGAAAAGGCTCTAATCCTTCGACACCTTGGAAAATATATCACTCGTTTGTAGGTTGAGTCCTGTGAATCCCTTTGATTTTACCTACGAACAAAAAATGATATTCGACTGGAGAGCAAGAGGGTGACGTTAATTGTCACTTTTTGTAATATAATTGTCACCATTGAGTACAAATATATTTATGTAAATTCTCAACAAAAAAGAGACAATGTGTCATATCTTCCCCCACAACAATCGATACAGGACGAAGAAGAAGAGCACTCCAGAGAAATTGGCCACCAAGTCTTTGAGAGAACAAATCCTGCCCGGCACAAACAGCTGGGCCAATTCCAATATGACCCCATAGCCGAAGGCGAAAAAAACCGCGTAGATATCCGCCTTCTCAAGTCGGCTGCGAAAGGCATGATAAAATAACAGCGAGGTAATGAAGTAGGCGCCAAAGTGGGCGATCTTATCCCACTTCTCACCGAGGGCCACTCCTCCTCCGGGGAGCAGGGACGTAACAGTCAAAAAGAACATCCATCCAATAAAAAACAAAAGTATGAAAAGCTTCCTTGATCTCTCCATCCTTTTCTGTTAATTTTCTAACATGATCGTGGCTATACATCAACCACAATTTATGCCGTGGTTGGGGTATTTTGACAAAATAGTAAAAAGCGATATCTTCGTCTTCCTCGATACTGTCCAGTTCAAGAAGAATGAGTTCCAAAACAGAAATAAGATAAAGACGGCCCAAGGGTGGATGTGGCTCACCGTACCCGTATTATACAAATATCCTGAGCACATCGATGAGGTGAAAATAAACAACAGAGTAGAGTGGCGGAAGAAACACATGAGGGCGTTGGAGATCAATTACCAAAAGGCCCCTTATTGCCGCGAGTTGTCCCCCACCATGGAAGGATTCTACGCAGGTGATTCGGAATCGCTCTCCGAATGTAATAGAGAAAGCGTCCTCACCCTCCTCAAGACATTGGGGGTGCACAAGGAGACAAAGGTTTCCTCTGAGTTGGGGGATTTCCCCGAGGAACCTTCTGAGAGGCTCGCAGTCATCTGTGAATCTTTAGGGGCCGACACCTATCTTTCAGGTGCTGGGGGGAGAGAATATCTCAATCTTGAACCCTTCCACAACAAGGAGATCACGGTGATATTCCAGGAATTTAAACATCCTGTCTACCCGCAACTGTATGGTGATTTTATCCCAAATCTATCACTCCTCGATCTCCTCTTTAACTGTGGCCCTGATTCCTTGAAGATAATGGAGGGCAAAGTATGAAATTATTAGCCATCGGGGCTCACCCCGACGATATCGAGTTCGGATGCGCAGGTGCCCTTGTCCAATACAGCCAGCAAGGTGCAGAAGTCAATCTCTTGGTGGTTGCAGATGGGGCCATGGGGGGGGATCCTCAGGTAAGACAGAAGGAACAGGAGATATCCACAGAGATAATGGGAGTGAAAGAATTATTTTGGGGGGGCTATAAAGACACCCTCATCATATTCGATAAGCCCTTGATAGATCTCCTTGAGGGTTTCCTGCGGGATTTAGACCCCTCCTTGGTTTTGGTGAATCACCCTGAGGACACCCATCAGGACCACGTCCGCCTCGCCAACGCTGCCGTCTCCGCTACCAGATATACCCCCAATGTCATCTTCTACGAGACCCCTACATCCATTGGCTTTAATCCTCTGGTTTTTGCGGACATAGGTAAAACATTGGAGAAAAAGATCAAATGCCTGGAGGCCCACACCTCTCAATTTCATAAGACCAACATCCCTGGTTCCAATATTGTAGACATCGCTATCGCGACAGCCCGCTTCCGCGGCACACAGGCCAGGGTAACCTTCGCCGAAGGTTTTGCGCCCCTGCGCTACTTCCTGCCATGAACATACCCCATTCCAAGCCGACCGTGGGGAACGAGGAGGCCAGAGGTCTCCAAGAGGTCCTCACCTTTGGAAGGATCGCCACTGGTGAAGAGGTTGAATGTTTCGAGCAGGAGATTGCCTCTTACCTCGGCCTCAGAGGGGGAGTGGCAACTGCATCGGGGACCGCTGCCTTACACCTGAGCTTGTTGGCCTTAGGTGTCAAAGAGGGGGATGAGGTGATCGTCCCGAGCTTTACCTGCAGCGCCCTCCTCAACGCGGTACAGTATTGCCGGGCGACCCCCGTCGTGGTGGATATAGATGCAGAGACGATGAATATCTCCTTTTCGGCGACACACAAAGCCCTTTCCAAAAGGACCGCCGCCATCATCATCCCGCATATGTTTGGGCATCCCGTTGAAAACATGGCCGATTTCCTCTCCCTCGGGCCACCCGTCATAGAGGACTGCGCCCAAGCCCTCGGGGCGACCTGTCAGGGCACAATAACCGGGACTATAGGTGCAATAGCCATGTTCTCCTTTTACGCCACCAAGGTCATCACCACCGGCCACGGGGGAATGGTGGTCTCCCAGAACGAGGATCTCTTGGAATACATCAGGGACATGCGGGAATATGATAAAAAGGCGGAATACAGGGTAAGGTATAATTATTGCATGACCGACCTACAGGGAAGGATGGGGAGAATACAGCTCGAGAAACTCCCTTCTTTCCTCGAAGCGAGGGCGAAACGGGCCCAATGGTACGAAAAACACCTAAGCGGACTGGAAGGGGTCGTGCTACCCACACAGCAGGGCATATATTACCGGTACGTGGTAAAGATAACAAAAGGTAGGTTACACAAGGTCCTTGAGCAGTTGCATCAGAACGGTATCGAGGCACAACGACCTATCTTTTCCCCCCTCCATCGATATCTCGGGCTTGACGGCTTCGATATCACGGAAAAGGTCTTCTCAGAGGCCCTCTCCCTCCCCCTCTATCCTCAGCTCACAGCTGAGGAGGTAGAGTATACCGCCCGCTGCCTCAGCAGAGCAATGCAGGATATAAATGGTTAAAGAATTCTTGCTGACGCTCATTGTGCCGTTGTTCCTCTCGCTACTGCTCACCCCCCTGGCGAGAAAAGTGGGGATAAAGTGGGGCATCATGGATATCCCCGCGCAACGCAGGGTCCACTCCGTCCCAACGCCCAAGACAGGGGGATGGGCCATCTTCATCGCATTCATCATAGCGGCCATTCTGTTTACCAAACCCCAGGGGGAGATCTTGGGGCTACTCATTGCTGCAAGCTTCATCTTTGTGGTAGAGATCTGGGATGATACGAAAGAGCTGCCGGCAGTAATAAAACTGCTTTCCCAGATTGTGGCCGCCGTTATCCTCATCTTATTCGGCGTAACGATCATCATTTTCCCCGATAACCTGTGGGGTAATGCCCTTAATTATACCCTCACGGTTCTTTGGCTGGTGGGGATCACCAATGCCGTCAACTTCATCGATGGGATGGATGGGCTGGCGGCAGGGCTCAGCATCATCTTCGCCCTCTTCTTCTCCGTCGTCTTCCTCCAGATGGGATGGTTCCACATGCTGCCCATTTGCTTGTTGATCATCGGTAGTTGCCTCGGGTTTTTACCGTATAACTTTCGCGGCGAAAAAGGGGCGACCATTTTCATGGGGGATACCGGGAGTAATTTTTTAGGCTTTGTCATCGCCTCTCTCGCCGTCCTGGCCGAGTGGTCGGAGATGATGCTCTTGCCGTCTCTTGCAGCTCCTTTATTGATCTTTGCCGTAGTCATCTACGACATGGCCTACATCAATCTGCGCAGGATTATCATGAAGGAAGTTGGTGGCATACGGGAACTCCTCGAGTACACGGGAAAGGACCACCTGCATCACCGGCTCCATTACCTGTTGGGATCAAAGACCAAGACAGTGCTCACCATCTATTTGCTGGCCATCGCCCTGGGCATGAATGCCCTCTTGATCAAGATGGCCCCGGACTACTTCTGGGTCCTCCTCCTGCAGGCCGTGGTCATCCTTTCCTTTGCAACCATTCTGGAGATAGCGGCCACCCGCAGGATAAAGAGAGAAAAGGGTGGGTGAAGGTCTTACAGCTCATAACCAGACTTGATAAGGGAGGGGCTCCCCGGATCTTCCTCAAACTGATCAGAGACCTCAAGGAAGAGGGAATCGATCTCGTCATGGCCTCTGGGCCTTCTCAACAGCCCGAGGAAAAGCCACGGGGATTCTCCCAACGATTTCATATACCCTATTATCCTCTCCCGCATTTGCGCCGTGAGATCTCGCCGCTACACGACGCCCTCGCTCTGTTGGAGATCATCGCCCTCATCCGCAAAGAGAAGCCAGACCTTTTGCACACCCACACCACCAAAGCAGGAATCCTGGGGCGGGTGGCAGGTTGGATCACCCGCACCAAAACGATACACACCCCCCACGGTCACCTCTTCTATGGATATTTCGGCAAGGGAAAAGAGCGATTCTACGTCTTGCTCGAACAACTGGCTGCCAGACTCTGCGAGCGGATCATCACCATATCTGAGGATGAACGCAGAGAATACCTGCACAGGGGAATCGGCAATGCGAAGAAGGTGGCAACAGTTTACAATGGGATAGATACGAGGCAATTTCCAGGGGATGGAAAAAGTGTGAGAGCTGAACTAGGGATAGCTCAGGGGGTACCAGTGGTGGGTTTTGTTGGGAGGCTGGAGCAGGTAAAGGGTCCGGATCGATTTGTGGAGGCTGCCAAAGAAGTAAAGGCCGCCTGCCCGCAGGCCCACTTCGTCATGGTGGGTGATGGACCGATGATGGCGGATCTGATGAAAATGGCTCAGGGGATATCGGGTTTCCACTTTTTAGGGTATCGAGAGGACATCCCCAACCTCATGGCGGCCCTCGACCTCGTGATGATCCCGTCCCTTAACGATGGGTTCAACCTGG
>CAYWLI010000006.1:0-23455 GCA_964459135.1 uncultured Thermodesulfobacteriota bacterium
AGTATATAACAATTGACCTGTAAAGGTCCGACTACCAGCATTTTCAGTATCACAATTTACCTCCTTGGTCCCTATAGTAGTCCCGCCTTTGGCGGGACAGTTGATTTTAAATCAATGCCTTCAGGCCGCTATACCCAAAGTACAGACCGAGGATGCTGAGGAATCCCCCGCACAGGCCGATGATCCATCGATATACGTGGTCGTTCATGATCCTCTTGCCCATGGTAACGGCCCAGGCGATGGCGCAAAACCAGACAAAATCCGACATGATGTGCCCCGAATAAAAGGAACTGAGCCCGGCAATGCCATATTGCTGGGACAGCGCGATGTACGAGAGCCCGATGGTCGCCCACCAGATGGTAAAGTATGGATTGGAGACGCTGGTGAGGAGACCGGCGAGGACGGGTCTGCTCCGTTCACTCTCCGACAGTTCGAGTTTCAACGTAGCGGTCTTTATTTCACGCACCATACCGATGCCCATCCAGATGAGGACGATGGCCCCTCCGACCCCCACGATGCCGAAGACGATGTCATGTTTGAGAATACTCTCCAGCCCCAGCACCAATGCGATAAAGAGGGCGAACTCGATGATCCCGTGACCCAGCACGATGAGCGGGCCCGCCCAGATGCCCCGCTTGGTGGCCTCGGCAATAGTCACGGTCAGGACCGGACCGGGCATGATCGCACCGGAGAATCCCACGCCAAAAGAGGTCGCGAAGATCAATAACAAAGGCCACATCTGGTTTTCCTCGATCTATAGGGAATATAACAATGACGGGAAAGACCTTCAAGGAGAGATTGGCTTGCTGAATTTTCCGAGGGATTTCTCATTATGGACTAGTCACCCATGAATCCCGCCGAGGGCATCTGGCAACTTTCCCTCTCCCCCAAATCGTTGGGGGGAGAGGAAACAATTTTTTTCGGTACATGTAATAGATGGAGGGGGGGCCTTTTAGTTCTTTTTCCTCAGGTCTATGTACGGTGTCCCCACTTTTTCCTGAATGAGATAACCTGCCAGGTCAAATACTCTTTCGGCTTGGTCAATAACTGTGGTGTCACTGCTGGCAATAATACCCTCATATTTTGCCATGATGTGCTCCGGGACCTTGACTGCCGAGGCATCCCCCTGAATACCCCTTTCCTGCATCAACCCCCTGATGCGGGCGGCCAGCTCCCCACTCCCGCTGATAGGGGCGTCGAGGAGAAAGCGGACTTCCGCAGGGCCGGATTCTGCGAGGAGGTCCATGATCATTTCCAGGGCCTCTTTTGTCTCTTTGGTCTCCCGGTATCCACCCGAGACCCCGGAGATGTCCCGGATAAATCCGTCGTCGGCAAGCAAGATGGCCTTGCCTTTGAGGGCGCTCTCCAGGGTGATGATGCAGTTGTGGCCGTCAAGGGCCAGGCCTTTGCCTTTGAGGTCCTTCATTGACACCTGTTTTTTCCTCCGTTCCTCAGCGATGGAGGCCGGGAAGACCCCACGGCGCAGGAGGTGTCTGTAGTCGCGGTCGAGGTTGTAGCGGTTCCCCACCAATTGGAGGGAGGCATCTTTCGGATAATCGCGGTTGAGAAGGTAGCGCAGGTCCTCGGCAGCCTCCCAGGGATCCTCCCCTATTTCCATGGTATCTCTCCTGGATTCGCCTCAGCCACCAGATAGTGCTCAGTAAAAGGCCATGCTGGCGAAGGTTACTGCCCCCTTGCCCTGAGAATCATGCCACTGCTGATAGTCTAATATTTCACCCTTTTGGGACTCAATCAGATGTAACAGGGCATAGATGGGGGGGAGGCCGCAGATGTTCCTCCTGTCCCTTTCTTGGAGGATAAAACGATAAAACTCCTCCCCCTCCAAGTTCGCTACATGACCGAGCATCTCCGCATCTTTCGCCCGGACCTGTGCGAGGACCCCGGGGGTGACGGTTTCCCCATCGCCGAACTGTGGCCCGACATGGGCCAGGTCGGCGCTGGCGACAAGGCAGAGGGAAGGGTGGGGGGCCAATCGTTCTTTGAGGATGGCAATGGCATCTGGATACAGGGGATATTCCATCGGTGAGACCCCGCTGAGGATCATGTCGTGAAAGGAATTGCACAGGATGGGGAGGATCTTGAAATCCGTTTTCCCCAGAAGATACTGGAGGAAGACGACCTGAAATTCTATGACATGCTCGTTGCGGTGGGAGAACTCGTCGTGAAAGGGATCGAAGGGGAGTTGTTGGGCGCACTCCTCGACTATGTCCTGTGCAACCTCCACCCTTCCCAAGGGGGTCTCAAATGCCTTGCGGGTGAAGGCAAAGGGGTTTCGCATGGGGGTGTGACAGGTCCCGAGGATGCAAAAGAGGTCAGATTTGTTTGATTCACCCAGCGCCTTATAGGCGTGGGCGTAGCATGTCCCCCCCCGGGCAAAGTCTATGTGCGGGGCCACAAACCCCTTGAGTGCCGTCTGGTTGTCCCCTCTCTGGGGAATGCCCGGACCTCCCTGCTGTGTGAAGCATTTCGTGAGCTGCGCCTTGAGCATCGCGGGATCGGCCTCATACCCTTTGCCGGCAAAGGCGGCCTTTCTGATCTCCGCTTCCCGAAATTCATATCGGAGGCGCTGGAGGTGGTCCTCGAAATGGCGGTTTTCCAAAAGGAAATAGGCATCCAGTTGTGCGACGAGCTCTGCGATCGCATCGCTGAAGAGGAGTGTACCGTATTTGCGCATATAGGCCGTCTGCATGTCTCGCAGGCCATTGGTCCCATCCATGAGGCTGATGAGGAAAAAGGCTTCGGGGGGGACGAGGACGACTTCCGGGGCAATACCGGCAGGATCCTTGAGCCCGAACATCTCCTTCCCTTCGACCTGTAAGGGGAAGGCCTCCAGGGGGCGGACTTTAGGATGCGCCTGTTCCGTTTTTCCCTCCGTCACCACCACCCATCCTGCTCTTCGATGATCTCCAGAGCGATTGCCTGCCCCTCGGGGTTGCTCCCCCAGAGGGCATAGCAGGTGCGCGGGGATCGGTACCTCAGGATGATATCCCGCAGCCCCCCCCGTAAAGAAGATTCCTCGTCACCCTCAATGGTGATTACGGATTGGGTGATTGCCTCCAGGTCTTTGTCGAGGGTTGCCTCGCGCCCCTCCGTGACATCACCCCGTACTTCTGTGAAGGCGATGTACAGACCCCATTGGTCGGCGATGGCGCGCAGATCCGCTTCCCTGATCTCCTGGAGGGGGTCACCCGGATAATATCTGAACGTTACCTGATAACGCATAGTGTCCTCACTGCCCCAGATAGCCCTTGTATTTTGCGCCCATCTCTTTGCGTTCTCCCTTGGTCTTGAGGAAGAACGTTTTTGACGGCTTGAGGTGATAGGTGAAGTGGCGTTGCAGGTTCTCAACGCTCCAGCGGTGCCGCTTCACTGCCTCATCCGAAAAGACGACCGTGATCCTCTTCCCTTCCATCTGGAGCCTTCCCCTCACCGCGCATACCGGGCACTCCACGGTCTCCATGTCCTGCAAGACCCTGAGGTTTCGATCGTGGCAGATGGGGCAGATCCCCGCTTCCCCCTGGTAGGTGTGGTCGCCGGTCTTGATGGCTTGGGCCACGCGCACCCCCAGGGTACGGGCCCGCTCGATGTCCCGGGGGAACAAGGGGGCCTCGCTGATCCCCTGGACATGAATGAGGAGCTGATCAATGACCTCAATCCCGAGTGAGAGGAGCCAGGTATTGGTCTGCTGGAAGGCGTTTTGGGTCCACCCGCGGGTGGCGTAGGGGACGATGACCCCTCCTACTTTGCCCCTGACGGTGTTCTGCTGCATGGGGGCAAAGCCCCGATCGATAAGCTGTTTTACGATAGCAGTCGCCTCCAAGATATAGCAGGGGACCCCGAGGATGATCCCGTCACTGGCACCCATGGCTGCAAAAATCTTGTTGGCATCGTCCTCGATGACACAACCCCCCTCCTGGAAGAGGCAGGCAGCGCATCCTCGGCAGGGCCTCACCTCATAGTCGGTGAGGCGGAGGATCTCTACCTGAGCCCCCTCCGCTTCGGCCCCCATGAGGGCCTCCTTGGTGAGGATCTCCGAGTTGCCGAGCTTACGCACACTCCCCACTAATCCTAAGATCTTCATAGTCCTGATCCGCCTTTTTCCTCCCCTATAGCATCTCCAGAAGGGTGCGTCAATATCCGGAGGAGAAGAAGAGAGAGACGATTTTTCCGGAAAAAAGTTGACAAGTGGTTTTAGTAGGGTATCCTTATGCTGGAAAGGGGGGTTGCACGTTGGTGACCCCCTTTATTCATTGCTCGATAGACCAGGGGGGAGGATCTGCCATGCCCAAGGCAAAAAAAGGCGATTTTTTTGACGACCTGGAGGGGATGTCCGCATCGGAGCGGGAGCGATATCAGGCCAAGAGCTTACCGAAGGCCCTCGAACATGCCTTTCGCAATGCCCCCTCGACCAAGGAGATCTTCGACCGAGCGGGGATTAAGCCCTCTGAAATTCGCACGGTGAAGGATCTTGAAAAGCTCCCCATTACCAGAAAGGGTGATCTTATCGAGCGCCAGAGGACCACACCCCCTTATGGCGGTTTTCTAGCCATTCCCCCTGCGGAGGTCGACCGCATCTTCATCACCCCCGGCCCTATCTATGGGCCCCATCAGACCGAGGTGATCAGCTGGTTCGGCAAGACGATCTATGCGGCCGGATTCAGAAAGGGTGACGTCGTGATCAATACGCCGACGTATCATATGTCCCCTGCCGGGATCCTCTTTCATGAAGGGGCGCGGGCCTGCGGGGCGACGGTGATCCCTGCCGGCGTGGGGAATACCGACGCACAGATCAAGACGATGCTCGATTTGAAGGTTACCGGATATACCGGGATGCCCAGCTTTCTGATGACTATTATCAAGCGGGCGGAGGAGATGGGGCATGATTTTCGGCGGGATTTCTCACTCACGCGAGCCTGGTTTACCGGCGAGATGCTTGCCCCTTCTATGCGGAAGGAGCTTGAAGAACAATACGGTATCGATACCTACCAATGTTATGCCGTGACCGATCTCGGCGGTTGCATAGCCTATGAATGCAGCGAGAAATCAGGTATGCACTTCATGGATGAATACTGCATCGAGATCGTCGATCCCGATTCGGGCACACAGTTGCCCCCGGGGGAGGTGGGGGAGATTGTGGCGACTCCGATCACGAACCCCATTTGGGGCCTCGTTCGTTATGGGACCGGCGATCTGTCGGCATACGTCACAGAGCCGTGCCCGTGCGGGAGAACTGCGTATCGCATCAGCGGCATCGTCGGCCGCACGGCCGATGCGGTCAAGATCAGGGGTATGTTCGTCATAGCCAAGCAGGCAGAGCAGGTACTTGGTGAATTCGAACACATCGCGCAATTCCAATTGATCGTCGGGCGTTCAGGGGAGCGGGACGAGCTTGTCTTAAAGGTCGAACTGGCTGACGAATCGGTAGACGAAGCTCAGCTGTCAGACCTGCTGATTGAACGGTTTCCGCAGGTATGCCGCGTGCGGCCGGATAGAATAGAATGTGTGACACGGGGAACCATCCCTGAGGATCGCCAGACCATAGTCGATGAGCGAAAGTGGGACTGAAAGCGAGGCGGGCCTGCCGTGTTTTCTGATACAGGTGGGATATGAGGGAATAAGCGAATAAGGGCCAAAAACGCACGTTTTTGCGCAATCGTGCCAGGTATCGTCAGCTTGTGATTTTTATAACAAAATAAACCTCTTTTATGGTTGACAATTCGTCTTTTCTTGATATAGGGTGTGTCAGTACAAATACGAGAAAAGGAGGTGGTAATGGACTGTACATAAAGGAAGCAAAGGACGAACGATAAGAAAGAGATGTATACCTTTAAAAGGTTAACCTTATCAGATAAGGAGGGGAGGATCATGAGAAAGGTAATTATTATTTCGATTATCGCCGCATTTATTTGTACCGGTATGGCGTTAGGGGCTTGGGCCCAAGGAGAAAAACCGACAGGAGACCCCATTAAGGTCGGTTTTGTGTGCAATCTGACTGGTCCGGCTTCCACCTGGGGCCAGTACCACGCGAGAGGCCATCGAGACTACTTCCGCTACGTTAACGAGAAAAAGGGAGGGGTCGGTGGCAGACCGATCGATCTCACCGTGGTCGATCATGCCTATAATGTCGATGAGGGTGTTAAGTATGTTAAGAAATTTTGTGCACAAGACAAGATGGACATGATTGCCACCTGGGATGCCGGCACAGGCATTTCAATAAAGCCAATCATTCAAAAGTACAAAACTCCCTGCATTAACTATTCCACGTATCAAGGATTATGGAAGCCCCCGATAGACTACATGTATCTCCCGTTTGCAAGCTATATCCTGGACTCTCAGGCCGTCCTGGAATACATCATGGCCATACACAAAGGCAAGGGGGTTCCCAAGGTCGGCCTGTTGACTTACAACAACACCTATGGGAAGTCCATTCATGACCCGTGCAAGGAGTTTGCCGCCAAAAACGACGTAGAGATCGTTGCGATAGAGGAGTTTCCCACAAAGGCCGGGGGTGATCTGAGGACCCCACTGGCCGTGCTGAAAAAGGCAGGAGCCCAGTATGTCTTCATGCAGATCCTCCCGGTCCACATCGCGAATGCCCTGAGGGACGCAGATCTTATCGGTTACAAGGTGCCTTTCTTCGGGACTTGGACGACTACGGACCCGGATTTCTTTGGGTTGGCCAAAGGCCGGATCCGGGATCGCCTCTTCATGCAGTTCCAGGGCGGTCTGCCGATGGATGATGCCCCCGGCGTGAAGCTCATGATGGAAGTAGGGAAGTACAGCAGAATCGGTCAGTTCGATACTTCGTACTGGGAGGGCGTGGTCGTTGGCATGATCATGGAGCGGGCCTTTCAGCGTGCCCACGAAAAGTTTGGGAAGATCACCAAAAAGACCATCAATCAGGCCATGGAGTCCTTCAGCGATGAGGATTTCGGTGGGCTTGTTCCTCCTATTACCTACACCAAGGACAACCACGAGGGGACGTTTGTGGGCCGGATCGTGCAGATCCATGAAGATGCCACCTATTCACCGATGACCAATTTCTTCACTCCCGGGAAGGGAGAGCTTAAGCTCAAGTAGCATAATGAAGGCCTTCCGAGGGCAACCGAGTATCTTTGCCACAGCTCAGCCCGACAGTCGTCGGGCTGAGTTGGAGGTGAAGGGTCTCTTGCTGAGTTTTGGAGGGCTTACGGCCCTCCAAAACATTAATCTGAATGTCAAGACAGGCGAGTTATTGGCCGTAATCGGTCCCAATGGTGCGGGCAAGACGAGCCTCCTGAACTGCATGACCGGATACTATCACCCCCAGCAGGGGGAGATCATCTTCAATGGGGAGAAAGTAACCGGTCTGCACCCCCATAAGATAACAAAACGCGGCATCGGGAGGACCTTTCAAAATATCGAGTTATTCCCCGGGGCCAGTGTCATCGCCAACATGCTCCTGGCCCGCCACATTCACTGTCAATACAGCGTGGGCTTGGCTTCCTTCTTTTGGCCCTCGGTCAAGAGGGAGGAGGTCCGTCACCGTCGGGTCGTCGAGGAGATCATCGATTTTCTTGAGATACAGACCATCAGGAAACAGCCGGTAGGCTCCCTCCCGTATGGGTTGCGGAAGCGGGTGGACCTCGGGCGTGCCCTGGCCCTGGAGCCGAAGCTCTTGGTGCTGGATGAGCCCTTTGCCGGTATGACCCTTGAGGAGAAAGAAGACATGGTCCGGTTCCTGGTGGAATTGAACGAGGCGTGGGGGCAGACCATGATCCTGGTTGAACATGATATGTCCGTCGTTATGAGCATCTCCCAGCGGGTTATCGTGCTGGACTTCGGGGAAAAGATTACCGAAGGAACTCCAGAAGCGGTGCAAAGCCACCCTGATGTCATCAGGGCCTACCTGGGTGATACAGGGACCGTGGCGTGAGGGTGAGCCAGATGAGCACGAGCAATAGCATGAGGGCGTCCGGGGAGCACATTGACGAAAAGACTTTATCTGCATTCTCAAAACTTACCTTTCCCCAGATCTTGGCCATACAGGCTCAGCGGTGGGGCCCCGATAGGGTTGCCATTCGTGAAAAGGCCTATGGGATTTGGGAGTCCTATACATGGCACGAGTACCTTGGTTACGTCAAACATGTGGCCTTGGGTTTGTTATCCCTTGGTCTCAAGCGAGGCGAATATATCGGCATCATCATGGACAATCACCCCGAGTGGCTCTTTAGCGAGTTGGGAGCCCAATCTATAGGGGGCCATACCATCAATCTCTATACTTCCTCGGTGACCAAAGAGCTGACCTTCGGATTGGGTCGTATCCAGGCCGCCTATGTGGTTGCTCAGGACCAGGAACAGGTCGATAAATTATTGGAAGCCCAGAAAGAGTTCTCGCACGTCCGCCGCATCATATACATCGACCGCACCGGAATGAGGGACTATCAGGACAACCCGTGGCTGCTCAGTTTTGCGGAGCTCTTGGAGTTGGGAAAAGAGGAGGAAGGAAAGAAGTCCGGGCGCTTCGAAAAGGAGCTGAAGAAGGGCAAACCGGATGATCTCGCCTTGATGATCATGACCTCCGGTACCATGGGTCTGCCAAAATTCGCCATGTTGAGCTACGAGAATGTCATCGACATTGCGAGGAAGTGGCTGGAGACTGCGCCCATAGGCATCGGGGACAACTGGATCTCCATTACGCCGCCCGCGTGGATCGTTGACCAGATGTGGGGAATGGGGGTCGCCCTCTGCGGGGGGATGGTCATGAATTTCCCCGAGACCCCGGAGACGATTGCCGAGGATCTGCGCGAGGTCGGCCCTGCCGTCATGATCACCTCCTCCAGATTCTGGGAGGACCTGGCCTCCAAGATTCGGGTGAAGATCAGCGACGCCGGGTTTATCAAACGCGGGCTGTATCACCTCAGCCAGCGCATAGGAGAGGCAGTGGTGGATCGGGAGTCCGCCCAGAAACCTATTCCCTGGTGGCTCACTGTTCTCAATCTCGTTGCCTCTTGGATTATCCACCGTTCCCTCTTGGATCGCGTTGGATGTTCGAAGCTACGCGCCGCCATCACCGGGGGTCATCCGGTGAGCCCCGATGTCATCCGCTTCTTTCGGGCCAGCGGATTGAATTTGAAGCATGCCTATGGCCTGACGGAGGGAGGGGGGGTTTTTCAGGTTCAACCCGATGGGGAGGTGAAGCCTGAGACCGTCGGGAAGCCATTGCCACGCACCGAGGTTAAGATCGCCGATGATCAGGAGGTGTTGGTAAAGAGTCCGTCGAACTTTATGGGGTATTACCAGGACCCCAAGGAGACGGCTGCGACGTTGACCGACGGATGGCTTCATACGGGAGATGCCGGCTATATCGATGAAGACGGTCACCTGGTGATCATTGGTCGCAAGCAGGAGATCATGCGCACCAAAACAGGGGAGGCCTTTTCACCGGATTTTATAGAGACGAGACTCAAATTCAGTCCCTATATCAAGGAGGCGGTGATCTTCGGCGAGGGGATGCCCTATATCACCGTCATGATCAACATCGACATGGAGACCGTGGGGGATTGGGCTGAGAATCGACAGATCCCCTATACCACCTATAACGATCTTTCTCAGCAACCCCTGG
This sequence comes from uncultured Thermodesulfobacteriota bacterium, assembly GCA_964459135.1. Lineage (GTDB taxonomy): Bacteria > Desulfobacterota > B13-G15 > B13-G15 > RBG-16-54-18 > CAYWLI01. Next base: position 9,626 of record CAYWLI010000006.1, read on the forward strand.
TGGAAGCATTGATCTGCGATGAGGTGGGGGGGGTCAATGAACGGCTACCCGAACACATGAAGATTCGCAAGCTCCTGTTGCTCTACAAGCTCCTGGATGCCGACGACCAGGAATTGACCAGGACCGGCAAGGTGCGCAGAAAATACGTCTATGAGCAATATAATAATTTGATCGAGGCCATGTACAAGGATACGAAGGAATTGGCGGTGAAAGGGCAGGTACGGTATCGGGATGGGCAGGTGGGCACCATTGATACAACGGTTAAGATACTAACGCTCTCATAAGGAGGAATGTTCCGCTATGGAATTTTTCATTCAAATTCTGGTGAATGGCTTATCGATAGGGTTTTTGTACGCCCTGTCCGCCCTGGGATTTGTTATGATCTTTAAATCGAGCAGCGTGCTCAATTTCGCCCACGGCGAACTGTTGGCCATCGGCGCCTTCATTTTCCTGGTCCTTGCCGCCTCGGCCGGGTTACCCATCGTGCTGTGCTTTGTGCTGACCTTGATGGGATGCTTTGCCCTCGGCTTTATCATTGAGAGGCTCTTTCTGCGCCCCCTCATTGGGGAAGCCCTTATAGAAGTGATCATGCTGACCGTAGGGCTGGCCGCCATGTTTAAGGGGTTAATGCTCTTTGCCTTTGGTGGTAATTTTTTCAAATACCCGGAATTCCTGCCGAAGGCCCTTACCATTCAGTGGGGGATGATCAATGTGCCCTCGGTATACGTTTCATCCATTATTATCGGTTTGTTTTTCCTCGGCCTCTTTGGATTCTTCTTCAAATATTCTTCGCAAGGTATATACATGCGATCCGTGGCAGATCACCAGACCGCTGCCCTTTCCCTTGGGGTTCATGTGAGGAGGGTTTTTGCCCTCTCGTGGGCCATTGCAGCGGTGGTAGCCGCCATGAGTGGGATCGTCCTGGGGATCATGCATGGTGTCAACGTTCACGAGCTGAGCTCCATTGGCCTCAAGGTCTTCCCCGTAGTCATCCTGGGGGGGCTGGACAGCATTGGCGGGGCCATTGTGGGGGGGATCATCATCGGCTTGCTCGAGACCTTCACGGGCGGATATATTTCCGGTTCCTTAGCGGAGGTGATCCCCTACATTGTCCTTGTGTTTATTTTGTTGATCAAACCGTATGGACTCTTTGGCTCGGTAGAGATTGAACGGGTGTAGGGAAGGAAACAATGCCGGTCTTTGCTCTGTCGTGAATAGTAGGAGATGAAATGGGCAGGATGAGATTCAGGCCGTGCGGTAACTTCAAAGAGCGTTACGAGCAAGAGATCGCCATCTTCGAGACTGACTTTGGCAGGCTATGGGTATGGATTGGCCTTGCGCTTCTCTTGGGGGTTGTACCCTTTATTTCCGGTCCTTACACGCTCTATATCATCAACAACATTGGGATCGCTGCCATCGCCGCCATCGGGCTCAACCTCCTGATCGGCTATACGGGGCAGATCTCCTTGGGCCACGGGGCCTTTTTCGGGGTAGGGGCGTACGCGGCTGCCATTCTCGCTACGAAGGTGGGGTTTCCATTCGGGGCCTCCGTCCTTGCTGCCGGGTTCATCACCGCGCTGGTGGGGATGGTCTTCGGGATCCCCTCTGTCCGCCTCAAACACCTGTACCTCTGCATCGCCACGCTGGCCGGCCAGTTCATCATTGAGTACGTCCTGATGAACTGGGAGGGCCTCACGGGTGGGCCTGAAGGTATTATAGTCCCTGGTGCAACCCTCTTTGGATTGGATGTCAGCGGAGATCGGCCTTTTTTCTGGGTTATTTTTGTATGTTTTGCAATCATGTGTTGGATGGCCGTAAACCTGGTGCGCAGCAGGTACGGTCGTGCCTTCATCGCCATCCGCGATAATGACCTCGCTGCTGCGGGAATGGGCATCCCTATCTTTCGCTACAAACTCCTCTCGTTCGGTATCAGTTCTTTTTATGCGGGATTCGCCGGAGGGCTCTGGGCTTACTATAACATGAGCTTTACCCCGGAACCGTTTACCATCGTTCTTTCCATCCAGTATATTGCCATGATCATTATTGGGGGTCTCGGGAGTATATCCGGTTCGGTGTTCGGGGCCATTTTTATCATGTTGCTCAACGAGCTGTTGAGTGTGGCCACGGAGTTTGTCATGAACGTGGAGGCCTTCGCCGGGGCCGCTTTAACGATGGCACCCCTGCGGGAATTCTTTTTCGGATTGGCCATTGTCCTCTTTCTCATTTTTGAGCCACGGGGGCTGGCCGAGGTGTGGCGTGTTATCCGCTCCAGCTTTCGGCTGTGGCCGTTTTCTTATTAAGTTACCTATGAGTTGAACTATGAAAAATGACATTTTCCTCCAACTGAACAATATCAGCGTTGTCTATTCGGATGTCATTCAGATCTTGAAGGGGGTCTCCCTTGCCATTCAAAAGGGACAGATTGTTTCCCTGCTGGGGGGCAATGGTGCAGGGAAGACAACGACCCTGCGCGCCATTTCAGGGCTGCTCAAACCGGAGAACGGGGCGGTTACGGAGGGGAGCATTGAGTATGAAGGCCGATCGATCCAAAACGCGGCCCCCGAGGCAATCACCCGGCTGGGCATTATTCAGGTATTGGAAGGACGCCCCCCCTTTGAACACCTCACCGTGGAGGAAAACCTCAGGGTGGGAACGGCGGCTCGATCCGGGCGTTCCTCTACCAAGGAGGACCTGGAGTTGGTGTACCGTTACTTTCCTCCATTGCAGGCCCGCCGAAGGTCTCTGTCCGGATACTGCAGCGGCGGTGAATTGCAGATGCTCGCGATCGGACGGGCCTTGATGGCACGGCCCAGGCTTCTGCTCCTGGATGAGCCTTCCTTGGGTTTGGCACCCCTGCTGGTGAAAGAGATCTTTGAGATTGTGGGGCGTATCAATAAGGAACAGGGGACCTCGATCGTGCTCGTTGAACAGAATGCCAACATGGCCTTGCAGTTGGCCCACTACGGGTATGTCATGGAGAACGGCAAGATCGTGATGGAGGGGACAGCGAGCGATCTGAGAGAGAACCCGGATGTTAAAGAGTTTTATCTGGGGGTTGCGTCTTCAGGTACGTTGAAGACCTATAAGGATGTCAAGGCGTATAAGCGTCGCAAGCGGTGGCTTTAGTTTGAATAGGCGCTCTCTTTTTTGCTGGAAACTAACCCAATGCGGCGGTTTTCTTTTTGCGTCTGGACTATACCCAGGGAAATAGCTGCAATCCCTTCCTTTGATTTGCGTTTCAAATTACTTGTTACTTAACAAATAGTTGCATATATTGACACTTTAGAGTTCGTGTGCTATTTTTTTAATCTATGCAACAATTAAGTTGTGTGATATTGCTTAATAGTTTATTTTGACTCAAGCACCAGTCAATAATGCGCCATAGGCATGCATAAGAAGGATAGTATGAAAATACTGCTCGTTTATCCAAATTATCCCGAGACCTTCTGGAGTTTCAAGTACGCCTTAAAATTTATTGGGAAAAAGGCAACGCACCCTCCGTTGGGGTTGCTGACGGTAGCGGCACTGCTTCCCCAGGAGTGGGAGAAGAGACTGGTAGATATGAATGTAACCACACTCAGGGATACGGACCTCGAATGGGCTGATTATGTCTTTATCAGTGCCATGTCTATTCAAACGGAACCTGTGAAAAGAGTGATCGAGCGATGCAAAAGCCTGGGGGTCAAGATTGTCGCTGGTGGCCCCCTCTTTACCACGGGATACGAAGAGTTCGAGGGTGTGGATCATTTTGTGCTTAATGAGGCCGAAATCACGCTCCCCCACTTCTTGGAAGACTTACAAAACGGATGTGCCCGGCATCTGTATACCTCTCAAGAATTATCGGATATAGACGAGGTGCCTATACCGCTCTGGGAACTGATCAATATGAAGCACTATGCGATTATGAGTGTCCAGTATTCCCGGGGTTGCCCTTATCATTGCGAATTCTGTGACATCCCGTACCTGTATGGGAATAAGGTGCGCATAAAGAGCAAAGATCGCATAGTAACCGAGTTAGAGAGCTTACACGCTCATGGCTGGAGAGGTGAGGTGTTTTTTGTCGATGATAACTTCATAGGAAATACGAGAAAGTTGAAAAAGGAGTTTTTGCCTGCCTTGATTGAATGGATGGAAAGAAACAGATATCCCTTCATTTTTAACACAGAGGCATCCATAGATCTTGCCGATGATGAGGAACTGATGCAATTGATGGTTCAGGCGGGGTTTACGTCAGTATTTGTCGGTATTGAGACACCGAACGAGGCAAGCCTGGCAGAATGTAATAAGGTTCAGAACAAAAATCGTGACTTAATAGCCTCGGTAAAAAAGATCCAGGGGTTTGGTTTGTTTGTAACGGGGGGATTCATCGTCGGGTTTGATAATGATCCTCCTTCAATTTTCGAAAGACTAACCGCTTTTATTCAGGAGAGCGGCATTGTCTCTGCCATGGTAGGATTATTAAATGCCCCTCGCGGCTCCAAACTCTACCAGCGACTGCTCAAAGAAGGCAGGATACTGCAGAATGTGACGGGTGACAATACGGACTTTACGATCAACTTTATCCCCCGGATGGATTACGAAACACTCATCAGGGGTTATGGAAGGGTTATCAACAGCATTTATTCCTCTGAACCGTACTACCAACGGATGAAGATGTTTTTAAAAGACTTTCAGCATATGCAAAAAAAGACATTCCAGTTTCAATTCTACTACCTTGGGGCATTCTTTAAAACCATAGTATTCCTGGGGATCATAGACGAAGAACGGGTGTATTACTGGAAGATCTTTTTCTGGTCTTTGTTCAAACGAACACAACTGTTCCCGTGGGCACTCGTCTTTGCAGTGTACGGATACCAGTATCGAAAGGTGTTCGGCAAATATTTGTGATTGCTTCGAAAAACCCTTCGCCTAAGAATGGATGCAAGGGAAACTAACGTCGCATCCACATCCCGGCTCTGCCGGGACTTTTTTATCGGCAAGATGTTACTCGATAGATTCAAAAAGATTCAAGATGAAATCGACTATTCTTTTCATTCTCAATACTGATGATTTGCGTTTCCATTAACGAGAACAGAATAAAGGCTCCGTCATATATACTGCTGCATTCAAACACCTTTCGATCAGGATAATAAGCTATTTATACTATGAACGAGTTATCCTTCCCGTTCCCCGTGCGTGCTGAGAGATGACGATCATTCGGGAGGAGCACCCCATCGGATCATCACCTCGTTGGAAGGGGGACCTTGATACCCCCAATGGTTGACCCCGATTATCTTATACATGTAGATGACCCCCTCTGTGAGGCCTGTGTCTTTCCAGGTCACGGTATTATCTTCCAAGAGGTAGCCTTGGGTGGGGGTACGCAGGTCGAGCTCAGCCTTTACCGCAAATTCCCCGGGGCACTCCGGGCACCCTTTTGTCTCGTCCCTCCTGAGCACCCTGAAGCGCACTAGATCGACCGGTCTGGAGCCATCCATATTTTCTTTGGGGAGGCTCCAGGTCAGGTAGAATGCTCCCTCTTTGACGGTGCCTCGCAGGTCCTTAATGGCCTTGGGCACCAGCACATCAGGGGGCGTAGGGGGGGCCTTGACGCCGCACCCCCATGCGAGGATAACGAGAAATATCACCGTAAGAAACGTCGCTTTCTTCATAACAACTCCTTTTTTGCCTTTTTTATCTGTTGAGCCACCCTTTGGCGGGCCGTGCCTCCGATGCTTTGACGACGATCCACTGAGCCCTCTATACGGATATAGTCAAAGACATCCTCTCCAATCGTTGGGGAGAAAGTTCGGAATTCGTCAAGCGTGAGATCATCCAGCTTAATCCCCTTTTTTTCCGCATACTGTACCGCCTTCCCGGTGTTCTGGTGGGCCTCGCGAAACGGAATACCTTTCATAACCAGGTAATCGGCCAAATCGGTGGCGTTGGTATATTCCTCGGAGGCGGCCTCCCGCATTCGTTCACTATTTACCTCGACCTTTTCAATCAGGCTGGCCATGATCTGCAGGGAGCTCTTCACCGTATCGACGGTGTCGAAGAGGGGCTCCTTATCCTCCTGCAAGTCCCTGTTGTACGCTAGGGGGAGGGCCTTGAGTACGGTGAGCAGTGTGACAAGGGCGCCGTAGACCCTGCCGGTCTTCCCCCTGATCAGCTCCAGCACGTCGGGATTCGCCTTCTGGGGCATAATGCTGCTGCCGGTGCAGAATGCCTGCGGGAGGCGCATGAACCCGAACTCAGGGGCTGACCACATGATAAGCTCTTCACAGAGGCGGCTCAGGTGCATCATAAGGAGGGCGCAGCAAAAGAGGAACTCCGCCACAAAGTCCCGGTCGCTCACCGCATCGATGCTGTTCTGGCTGATCGCGGCAAAACCCAACTGTCGGGCTACCTCCTCCCGGTCTATGGGGTACGGTGTACCGGCCAAGGCGCCGCTGCCGAGAGGGAGACAATCGATCCTTTCCAGGGCATCGGACAATCGCTCCCTGTCGCGTTTGAACATTTCGTAATAGGCCAATACATGGTGGGCGAAAAGTATGGGTTGGGCCTTGCGCAGGTGGGTGTAGCCGGGCATGATTACATCCACGTGCTTGTCCGCCACCCCCACCAAACTGGCCTGAAGTCCCTTGAGGAGGTCGATGACGCCCGTTGCTTCTTCTTTGAGGTACAGGCGCAGGTCGAGGGCCACTTGATCGTTGCGGCTCCTCCCCGTGTGGAGCTTACCCCCTGTCTCACCGATCTTCTCCAACAGTCGCTGCTCTATGTGCATGTGGATGTCTTCTCGTTGAGTCGAAAAGGGGAATTTACCGTTCTCTATTTCCCCCTCGATCTCTTTCAGGGCTTTGAGGATTGTTCCTTTTTCATTTGCGGAGATAATCCCAGCCTTTGCCAAGGCCTCGCAGTGGGCCATGCTCCCCCTGATATCATAGCGATAGAGTCGCTTGTCAAAGGAGATGGAAGCGGTAAACTCCTCTGTCAACTCATCGGTCTCTTGGGTAAACCTTCCCCCCCACGGTTTTTTCGCCACTATTCACTCCTCTCGCCAAAGATGGCCCTGCCTACCCTGACCATGGTGGCCCCCTCTTCAATAGCTACTTCGAAATCAGTCGACATCCCCATGGAGAGTTCCTGCAGGGGGATGCCATCTTGTGCTATCTTTTCTTGAAGCTTCCGCAGTGCGATGAAATAGGGCCTGGCCAACTCAGGGTCGTCGAAATACGGGGGCATGGTCATGAGCCCCTGAAGAGAGATGTGCTCCAGGCCGTGCATCTCATGGGCCAGTTCACGGGCCTCTTCTTCGGTTGTCCCGAACTTGGATGCTTCCTCGGAGAGATTCGCCTCAATCAAGCAGTCAATGTTCTTGCCTTCTGCTGCGGCCCGTTTGTTCAATTCCCTGGCCAACTTGACGCTGTCCACCGCATGAATGAGATCAAAAAGCCTCACCGCGTAGTGCGCCTTATTTGTTTGTAGGTGCCCGATGAAGTGCCACTTCAACCCTGTGCGGCCTATCTCATCTATTTTATTCTTCGCCTCTTGAACATAGTTCTCGCCGAAGGCAATCATCCCTGCTGTGATCGCCTCTCGTATCCGCTCAATCGCGACTGTCTTGGTGACCGCGATGAGCGTGATCTGAGCGGGATCCCTCCCCGCCCTGGTTGCCGCATCATCTATCCTCTCTTTCACTGTGAGAAGGTTTTCTTCTATAGCATCCATGGTAAGTGCGATCGCGAGATAAGGCATGAAACAGAATAGCCCTGCACTTCTAAAAGATATCGACCATACCTGTATCCTTGAGGAGCCTCATGATCTGACAGAGGGGAAACCCCACGACATTGGTATACGACCCCTCTATCCATTCTACCATAAAGGCCCCCTTTCCCTGTATGGCATATCCCCCTGCTTTGTCAAGGGGCTCACCGGTATTGACATACCAGTCTATCTCACGCTCCTCGAGTGAATCTATCTTCACCCGCGTTTCTTCGACCCCGCCGGTCTTTTTACCCTCCGCGACCTTTACGAGAGCATATCCGGTGACCACGACGTGCTCTCTGTTGGCCAGTTGTTGCAGCATCCTTTTTGCGTCGTCCCGGTCTCGGGGTTTTCCCAAGATTTCACCTTCGAGGACGACCACCGTATCGGCCCCGACGACCCAGGCATGCGGATATCTCTCCCCGACGACCTGAGCCTTCTTTTCTGCCACCCGTAAGGCGAAATCTCTCGGAGCTTCATGAGGAGAGGGGATTTCCCGTATCTCGGGGATGACGACGTGAAACGTGAGTCCTAAGGCGGAGAGGAGGTCTCTTCTACGCGGTGACGAAGAGGCCAAAATCAACTGTTGTGACACGATCTTTGAGGATGTGCTCAGGTGAGATGGTGCTGTTTTATTTTTCCATCCCTCTCACCAAGAGGATGACGGAATCGCCGTTCCCAACGTTCTCCCACTGTTGAGGGAGACTCCCCTTAAAGAGAAGGCTATCACCCTCTTCGAGGGTATATTGCCCCTTCTTCACCTCGAATTGAAATTTTCCCTTCAGACAGAAGACCAATTCATCTCCGAGGTGGCTTATTCCTTTGGTCCCACTCTTGGCCCCCTTGCTGGCGGTAATCATATAGGCCTCCAGGCCTTGCTGGATAAGGCCGGTACCGAGGCTTTCAAGAGTTATCGCCTTATCCTTGGTTTCCACCTGTTTGCGCTGGTCCTTTTTGGCGAAGATTGCTTCTTCTGTCTTCTCCTCATCGAAGAAGTAATTGATCTTCACGCCCAAGGCCCTGCTGATGGCATGGAGGGTATTTACTGTCGGAGAGGTGATGTTCCTCTCGATGAGGCTCAAGGTGTTCACCGAAAGACCACTCAATTTCGCCAAGGTACGCAAAGAGATTCTTTTTTCTCCTCTAATGGCCTTGAGTTTACTGCCGATATCTAAAGCCTGAGTTTCTCCCATAAAACGTCCCCTCCTCCTTATGGTTTAAGGCCTCTTGCCCTGAGCAAAAATCTTTGAAGGAAATAGACAATAAATGTAACCAATTCGCTTTTTTTTGTCAAGAAGAATTTGGGTGAAAGTTAGATAAAATTGGTCTTATAATATTTTTGACAATTAGTTATTAAAAAAAACTGAAATATACCCAATAGTTAAGTAATCATCTCACGTCCCTATGCCTTGAATGTGCCTTATGGTTGCACGGTCCGGGGTTTTCACGGTATGACGCTCCCCGGGGTTTTGAGGTATGATCGCGGCAGCACCGGTCAGGCATGTCCGAGCAATTGTTTTCTAACCGCCTCCTGCCATGGAGAGAAAGAATCCAGCAGCCACCACCGTGCCGATGACCCCTGCGATATTGGGCCCCATAGCATGCATGAGGAGGAAATTTTTGGGGTCAGCTTCGGCACCGACTTTTTGTGCCACCCTGGATGCCATGGGAACAGCAGAGACCCCTGCCGCGCCGATGAGGGGATTTATCTTCTCTTTGAGAAACAGGTTCATCAGTTTTGCCAAGAGCAATCCCCCGACGGTGCTGAAGGAGAAGGCCACCAATCCCAGGGCGAATACGAGCAGGGCCTCGGGCCTGAGGAAGCTGTCCGCAGACATGGTGGCCCCCACTGATACCCCCAGAAAAATAGTAACGATATTCATCAATTCGTTCTGGGCGGCTCCGGTCAACCGCTTTACGACCCCAGATTCCCTGAAGAGATTCCCGATCATGAACATGGCCATCAAGGGTGCTGCTGGTGGAACAATGAGGCAGATGATCAAGGTGGCGGCCAGTGGGAAGAGGATTTTTTCCAATTGGGAGACCGGTCGCAGTTGGCGCATGGTGATCTTGCGCTCTTTTTTGGACGTGAGCAGCTTCATAATAGGGGGCTGAATGATGGGGACCATGGACATGTATGAATAGGCTGCGACGGCCGTGGCACCCAAGAGGTGAGGGGCCAGATGGACGGTCGTGTAGATGGTGGTGGGGCCGTCAGCTCCCCCGATGATGCCGATGGAGCAGGCCTCGGGTATCTTGAACCCGATCAAAAGGGCCCCGAAGAACGCGATATATACCCCGAACTGGGCGGCTGCCCCCAACAAGAGGGTCTTGGGGTTGGCGATGAGGGGGCCGAAATCGGTCATCGCCCCCAAACCAAGGAAGATAAGGGGAGGGATTATCTCCCACTCCAAACCAAAGTGGTAGAAGATCCGTAACAATCCCCCTTCCTCCATAAGCCCGGTGAGGGGGAGATTAACGATGAAAATGGCAAATCCGATGGGTAATAGGAGGAGGGGTTCATAGTTTTTCTTGATGGCCAGAAAGATAAATAAAAATCCTATGAGCCACATGATCAGGTGCTTCAACTCCAGGCTCATAAAACCCGTTTTCAATAACATGGTGCCCAGAAACTCAGCCATGATGATCCCCTCCCTGTACAGACGGTTTTGGTTTTTTGAACAGGCTAATAACCTTACCTAAGATGAGAATGGTAAGGACGAGGATGGCCAGGGTGATAAAGACCCCTGAAAAACCGAATACGAATATCCTTACGGCTTGTCCCCATGGTATCATATCGGTCTCCTTTTGAGAAAAAAATCACATATTTTTAGCATATCATGTGATTTTTAGCAAGGATAAATAGTGGCAAATAGTGGCTCAATACCTATACAGGGGGAACCGGGAGAAGAGCGCACGGCATTTACGAGGTGAAAATATTGACACCATCGTATGTAAGGAATATCATTTAAGACAAGGAGAAATAAGATGGTTACCATGAAAAAGGGTAAGAGCTTTCTCGACAACCGTTTCAAGAAGCGGGAGCGATTTCAGCTGCAGGATGTGGGTGAGCCCAATTTGTTTCGGGATGTCTTCCCCTACGAAGAAGTATGTCGCGTTGAATTCGACCACCGCGTTGAGCTGATCGATCCCCCGGAGGAGATCTTTATCACCGACACCACCTTTCGCGATGGACAGCAGGCCAGACCGCCCTATACCGTGCAACAGATAGTCGACCTCTATGATATGCTCCATCGCCTGGGAGGGCCCAATGGCGTCATTCGCCAGACTGAATTCTTCCTCTACAGCGATAAGGACAAAGAGGCCGTGCAGCAGTGTTTGGCCAAAGGCTATCGATACCCCGAGATCACCGGTTGGATCAGGGCGAATAAAGATGATTTTAAGTTGGTCAGAGAGATGGGACTTAAAGAAACGGGGATTTTGACCTCGGTATCGGACTATCACATCTTTTTGAAGCTGGGGAAAAACCGAAGATCAGCCATGATCGACTACCTCAGGGTCGTGGAGGCGGCCTTGGCCGAGGGGGTGAAGCCGCGCTGTCACTTCGAGGACATTACCAGGGCGGATATCTATGGTTTTGTGGTCCCCTTGGCCCAAGAACTTATGCGTTTGGCCCAAGAGGGGGGGGCGACGGTCAAGATCAGGTTGTGCGATACCCTGGGATTGGGGGTGCCTTATCCCGGTACGGCCCTGCCGAGGAGCGTGCCGAAACTCATCCACGCCCTTATAGACGATGCCGGTATTCCATCGGAGGAGCTCGAATGGCATGGCCACAATGACTTTCATAAGGTCCTCATAAACTCCACGACCGCCTGGCTCTATGGCTGCTCAGGGATCAACGGCAGCTTGCTTGGGTTTGGTGAAAGGACCGGCAATGCCCCTATTGAGGGATTGATCATCGACTATATCAGCCTCACCGGGGAGCCGAACGGAGTCGACCCCAGCGTCATCACCGAGATCAGGAATTACTATGAGCGGGTCATAGGCGAGCATATCCCCAAAAACTACCCCTTTGTCGGGGCCGAGTTTAATACTACCAGGGCCGGCATTCATGCCGACGGCATCCTCAAAGATGAGGAGATCTACAATATCTTCAACACCTCAAAGATCCTTAACAGGCCTCTCACCGTGACCATTAATGACAAATCGGGAACCGCGGGGATTGCTCAGTGGATCAATTCCTACTTCGCCCTGGCAGACAATGAGCGCCTGGACAAGAGGCATCCCGGGGTAGCCAAGATATATAAATGGGTCAAAGATGAGTATGCCCAGGGGAGGACTACCGATATCTCCTCAGAGGAGATGGAAAAGAAGGCCCGCAAGTATCTCCCTGAGCTTTTTATCTCCGATTTTGATCTGATTAAACAACGTGCGTATGAGATGGCCGCCCACCTCATTGAGGAGGTAGTGGACGATCCCGTCATACGCTCCATGGACCCTCCTCGTCAGGAGGCCCTCTTGGAGAAGATCGAGCAGGAAAACCCCTTTATCCAGTTTCTTTATGTCACCGACGATAAGGGGCACAAGATCACCAGGAATATTACCCGTCCCGAAGATCGGGCAAAGTACGAGAAAATCGGTTCCGATGTCGACTACTCCAACCGGGAGTGGTTTATCGAGCCCTTCAAGACGGGCAAGGTGCATGTGACCAACTTCTATACCTCCGTGATCACCGGCGCCCTCTGCATCACCGTTGCTGCCCCCATCCGCAATAAGGATGAGGCGATTGTGGGGATCCTGGGGATGGACCTGAGGTTCGAAGAATTGATCAAGACGGAAGATCTGACCTGAGCGATGGCTGGGGAGATAGCGGTACAGCATGGCACAATCACCTCGGTGCCGGCTCGTCCCGTCATCCCCTTTATCAAAGGGGATGGGGTGGGGGGGGATATCTGGCGAGCGGCCGTTGTGGTCATCGATGCCGCAGTCCAGAAGGCCTACGCCGGAAGGAGAAAGGTCGCCTGGCAAGAACTGATTGCCGGTGAAGAGGCCATCAAGCGCGACAAGACCCCGCTCCCCCCTGAGACCCTGCAGGCCATCGGCCTTTACAAGGTAGCCATAAAGGGTCCATTGACCACACCGGTGGGGGGTGGGTTGCGCAGCCTTAATGTGGCCTTGAGACAGCACTTTGACCTCTATGCCTGCATCAGGCCCATCCGTTATATCCAGGGGACGCCTTCCCCCCTGAAAAACCCCGAAAAGGTGGATTTCGTCATCTTCCGTGAGAACACGGAGGATGTCTATGCCGGGATAGAGTGGCGGGGAGAGGGTGAGGAGGGTCAGAAGATAACGCGCTTTCTGCGCGAGGAGATGGGCGTTGCAATCAGGGATGGCTCGGGCATCGGGATAAAGCCCATGAGCCCTTTTGCCACCAAGCGTTTGGTGCGGCGGGCCTTCGAGTATGCCCTGGACAATGGGCGGCGCAGCGTGACCCTGGTCCACAAGGGCAACATCATGAAATACACGGAAGGGGCATTTCGCGATTGGGGGTATGAGGTAGCTGAGGGGGAATTCGCAGATAAAGTCGTCAGGGAAGAGGAGGTGGGGAATAAGGGCACCGTGCCCAACGGGCAGGTTGTGGTCAAGGATCGCCTCGCCGATGCCATGTTTCAGCAGGTCCTCTTGCGGCCGGAGGATTATGACGTTCTGGTTATGCCGAACCTCAACGGCGACTATCTATCCGATGCCTGCGCCGCCATGGTGGGTGGATTGGGTATGGCCCCGGGTGCCAACATCGGGGATGAGGTGGCCATCTTCGAGGCGACCCATGGAAGCGCACCAAAATATGCCGGTCAGGACAAGGTGAACCCCGGCTCCATGATCCTCTCCGGGGCCATGATGTTGGAGTACCTCGGATGGGTTGAGGCCGCCGGGCTCATTGAGGAGGCCTTAGAGCGAACCATCCAGGCTAAGACCGTCACCTATGATCTCCATCGTCAGATGGAGGGGGCCACCCTGCTCAGCTGCTCCAAATTCGGGGAGGCGGTGGTAAATAATATGGGTAATACATGAGAGAGGTCGCTGTCGATAATATAACAAAGTTAGTGAGAGATCTCTTCATCG